>NZ_QUDI01000079.1:0-6690 GCF_003477465.1 Parabacteroides sp. AF48-14 | reverse complement strand
TCACAATCGTCAGCTGCAGCGGCTGAATCGGATTCACATAAATACTACCCTGTTTTGCATATACCTGTGTATTGGCAAGGGCTTCTTCAAGGCCGGTAGCAAAGTCTACAGTCACTTCGCAAGTGGCTGTTACATCACCGATCTTAGCTGTGATCGTTGCCGTACCTACCTTCAGAGCTTTCACTGTTGCACTGTTTCCGTTAGCTGTCACACTGGCAATCGTCGGATCGCTGCTGCTCCATGTCACGGTCTTATCGGAAGGAGATACAGTTGCTTTCAGTACAAACTCTTCAGTACGCGGCAACGTCTTTGTTGTTGCATCCAGGGAGATTGTAACAGTTTCATCGCCTTCGTCACCACCACCGGAAGGAGGAGTCGGGGCAGCTTTGTAGCCAATTGAGTTACTTGTATAAACCAAAGAGAAGTTCGGATCCTCTGCTTTTGTGCTTACCTGATAAACATTATTACCTAATGATATTACCTGCACAGCATCACTAAATACAGCACCGGAAACAGGTTTACCTGTTTCACGAATTGTATAAGTCAATTTGTTTTTAGCATCAGTTGTAGAAGAGGCTGTTTCGGGAACCGTTACTATGATAGTCGGTTTCAAAATCGTACCTTCCAAAGCTTCCGTATTAGACAATGTATAGTTAGCAGCGTTATCGCCTCCCAAACCTTCCAATTTAAACTTACGTGCCGTACCAACCGTTTCATTATCCAAAGTTACACTCAGGCTTACGATATCATTGCTCAATATACCTTCAGCGGTAAATTCGTCTAATATCATGTCTTTCGAACCTGTATAGTATGCACTGATCGGAGCTGAAACTTTAATTGCTTTCTGATCAATCTTACCCGTAACCTTAGATGCTAAATTATAGTTATTTGCATCTGCACCTGTCAGGATAGGAGCCTGGGAAGGATTGATCGCCTTTGTTCCGGCTGCCGGAGAAGCATAGTTGAATGTTACGCCATCCAGATCCAATACTACGTTATCGTTGCTCACTACACCATCTAAAGTTACAGTACCGGTTGCTTGAGTCAAGCCGTCGTACGTCTTGCTCATATCGGCTGCATAAGTAATTTCCTTCGGAGTTACTTCATACAGTTTGACTTTGACATCACCAGTAGAAGTATTTGTTGCAATAATAGCAACCTTACCAACACCATTTGCGGCCAATTTACCATCAGCATCAATAGTCAAACGGTTTAAGCTGGTAGATGAATATTCGTAACCATCTACTTTAGTAATCGTATTACCAGTTACAGCATATTCAATCTTAGTAACCTTATCGCTGCTATTCCAACCAGTCCAATCAGGATCGCTTGCTTTTGTTGTTGATAAAGCATTTACCGCCTTAGTTCCAGTTGTAATAGCATTCACACTATTTGTAACACTACCGTCATCACTTGTTACCTGGAAATATCCATTTACATCTACAGTTTCTGAAACTTTCAAGTTCTGATGTCCGGCAGGATCGACTACTAAAGCTTTTGGAGTTTCACCATCTTTATAAGCTACCACAACCGGAGTACCTTTTGTAATAGTCAGTTTTCCGTTTTCAGCTTTCAGATTGTAATTCTGGCATAAGCCACCATCAATCTTCAACGTCAATGTACCATCTTTTTCATTTTCAGTAACATCTAATTTACCGGTATAAACAGAAGACAAAGACTCACCTGTAACCAAATCTGTAGCAGTGAAAGAATACTTTGTATAACGCTGGTTGTACATGCGTGTAACATCGTCCACTTTTACTGTTGCGTCCTTCTTCGTAATTTCACCTTTCAGGCCGGTAGGTTGGATCAGGATGTAATTTTCGGATTGATTACCTGTCAGTACCAATGTAGAAAGAGTGATCGCATGTGTTCCGACATTCTTGCTGGCATAAGTGGCAGAAATGTTTTCTGTTTTAATGCTAACCTGGTCAGAACCGATTACCTTATAATCAGCTGACAACTTAATCGCCGGCACTGTTGCAGTAACATTGCCATCATATTTTTTCGTGAAAGCTGCAACTTCTGCTTTAAGCGGTCTCGGAGTTACTTTGATTGTCTTCGTAATAGTGGCAGAAGAATAGCTGTCATCAGCTGCACGAGAAACTGTTACAACAACATCACCTGCTGCTGTCGGTTTCAAAACATTGTTTGCACTGATAGTTGCACCTGACGCAACACTAAATGTATATTTACCTGTTGCACCCGTCTGGTCGCTCGATACAATCAAAGCCAGGCTATCGCCATAGACAATAGAAGAAAGAACTTTGTCGTCAAATGCCAGGTTCTGCGGAGTACCGGCTTCTACAGTTACATCAATTGAAGCTGTACCTGTATTGTTAGATTCTTCAGTTGTTGTTGCCGTAAATGTAATAGTGTGCTTTCCTGCTGCAGCCGAAGACACTTCATATTTATAAATGCCATCTACCGGCTTGATATTTTCGTTAGAGGCAGCATTTGCGACTTCATCCTTAGCTGTTACTGCTGCATCTTTAAGGCCACCGGCATGAACTAATTTAGCCTGTACTGTAATTGTTTTAGCATCGGCTGTTCCTGTTACCTTTGCATCTACAATCTCAATCTTAGGATTAGTAGCCTTAACAGTCAATGTACCCTTTCCAAAAGTAATCGCATAATTATCGGAAGTCAGGCCGTAAGGCATAATGTCATAACCGCCATCTTTCACTAAAGAATCAGGAGTAGCGGAACAGATGAACTTCAAGGTACCGTCAAGTGCGTCTCCTCCTTGCAAATTTGAAGTTTTAGCCGTAAAGGTCGGCAGTTTTTCTGAACCAAATGTATAAGTTACATCATTGGCATTTACCGTAGCCTTTGCTTTCACAACCTTAGCGGTTACGAAAGTGATCGGAGCTAAGGTATAACGTTTAGCTGAATCCGTATTTAACAAAGCATTTGCAATCTCAACCGGAACTTTATCCCCAACGTTCTTATTTGCACGTTTTCCTGTCGGAGTAGTAGAGATATTGAAATATCCAGAGGTAGCAGCTTCCCAAGGAAGTCCGGAAACTGCGATATTGTCAGCATCCCATTTCAAGGTTACATCATCTTTTGCATTGTAAACGATTGAATCGCCCTTATTTTCTGCTCCATAGTTCGGAACAATACCAGCCGTCAGGGTCAAAGTACGTTTCGTGATCTTCAAATTCTGGGTGTTTGTAAGTTCTGTATCACTTTCATCAATCTTACCATCATTATTCGAGTCTATCTTCACTACCAATTTCAATTCAACTTCACCGGGGTTCAAGAATGAGAGAACACCATCTTCAGTCAATGAAACTAAATTACTTTCTGTTGTTACTACCACATTCTCTGTATTGAAAGCCAATTTGATCGGAGTAGATGCAAAGGCAACGCTATCCGGCAAGTTCATGATTAACGGAGCGACAGCAACATCAGCATATGCATACTTCGGAGTTTCTCCAGTGGCATCAGCATTATATTTCAACAGTTTCACCGCCTTACCTTCAGCCAACAACTTGGAAGCCTCTGCCTGATTGGTTGTGATATAACCGTCTTTGCAAGTAGCTGAAATATTGCCTTTCATTTCGAAAGGATCATCATTTGTATTCAACTCGTTCAAAATTCCATCGCTCATAACATCCGAAGCAACAATAGTTCCGCCTTTTTCACGCATGCAATAGAAAGCATTGGCTGCTTTATAGTCATCAGCCCCATTTACATAAACATATTGCCATGCATCATTAGCTGTCATACGGACATAACCGAAACTCTTGTCATCGTATGTATTCTTCAGAGCAATTGCTGCGTCGTCAACATTAGAAGTGTTCACATCCTGGATAAGAATATTTATAGCAACGTCATTACCTACAAGGCCGTTACAACCAGTAAACGTATTACCGGTAATCGTATATGCAGCTGCACTTGTCTTTGTAGTAAGTTGAATGCCGTTAGATACATATTTACTTGCATCAGCAGCGGAGCCATTCAATTTACAATTCTTAATCGTCGCCTTATCACAGTTTCCAAAAACAACTGTCTTCTCATGGCCATATTGTGTACCGAAAGAAGTTGCATTCACCGTCAGCCCATCTAATGTAACGTTTTCACCACTCAATACGATATGGCCGTTAATCGTACCCTTACCGCTTAATGTGATATCTTTATCGATTGACAATGGTTTGTCGTTATCGAAAGTCCAAGTTTTACCTTCCGCTATTCCAAATTCGGAAATAGTAATAGCCGGATTATCATTTGTTTTCTTCGTGAACGTAGCAAGTTTCGCTTTCGCTCCGATCAGCTCGATATTGGCATTTTCCAAACCTTGTCCGAGCTGCATTACAGGAGCATTCCCTCTTGTATTTGTGAACTCGAATTTCACCTTACCGGTAACACACGGAATAATCTTTCCATCCGTATCAGAGTCAGCCCAACCGTTTATCGGCCCAAGGCAAGCATTGATATTCTCCAAATCATTAAATGTACAACCATCAAACGTACAAGTGATATTCCCAACCGTACCTCTATTTACAGATGCAAATTCATAATAGGAGTTTACTTTTGCAAACGTGCAGTTTGTAACCGTTGCTTCGATATCATCTGCACGGCCATTTGCAAGAACACCATAGAAAGCGGCAATTTTGACACCTTTCAAATTAACAGTGCTCTTTCCTGTACGTGTATAACCCTGGCCACCGCCGCAACCGATACCTTCGGTTATCTCACCGCCTTCCATAGTCAGCTTAACGGTTTGTACACCATTCACAGATTCAGCCAACGGTGTTTCCAGTGTATTCGATGTTAATCCAGCATCATAACCTCCGGCATAAAGCGTAGCAATCTTTGTGTCTGCACCTGAAATACTGATTACAACATTATCTGCTTTAGATTGATATTTACCACCACCTTCTAACAAATTACTAACAATACCACCAGTGATATTGATGCTTACATCTTTAACGTCAGCACTCAAGTTATCATTTTCTTTTTTATTGGAGCCGTAGCCACCACCAAATATATTTTTGACTGTACCGCCAGTCATGGTAATGCTTGTCGATCCATTTACATCATTCTTATAGCTACCACCATATACCTGAAGCGTTTTGTCATATTCTTCATTTCCAATCTTTACACCTTCTTTACTTTCTCCACGTGCCTCAATCATAATAGCCTTACCGTCGGCAAAGAACATATTATTTAAGACTGCTTTATGGTCTTTCGTTTGATCCAATGTCAAAGTTGCATCTTCTGTAAGCAAACCATTATAGAAGTTCCAGACTTTATCTTTTCCGATATTAAAGCTATTGAAAGTTGTACCACCAGTTCCTGTTGTTTTATCTTTAAAAGGTTTATTATAAGCCTTAGCCCCTATTAAATTTACATTAGCAGCATCAAGCCCCTGCCCTATTCGAACAATCGGTGCCCCCTTTTTTGTATTTACGATTGTACAAGAAACAGATTCCAAAACTTGCGGTATTTCAGTTGTTTTGGTGTCCGAATTGGCCCACCCTTCAGTGGCACCAAGAAAACCTTCAACTTTATCACCAAATTCACAACCATCAAATGTCATATCAAGTACTCCTACCCGGCCCCGATTAATTGCCGAAAATTCAGTTGTGATCTTACATCCGATTGCCTTCACTGTCACCTTATCTGAACGACCATTAGACGCAATTCCGTATAAAGTAGGAATTTCTACTCCGTCAAGAGTTACTTCTGTCTTTTTAGAATAAGAATAGCCTTGGCCACCACCACAGCCAATGTATCCTGTAACTTTACCACCTGTCATTGAAAATTTAGTGGATTCTACACTATTTACAGAATTTTCATAAGTTGTTTCTATTGTATTCTTTTTGGTAGACCCAGATTCAACACCACCCATAAAAGGATATGCAACAGAGGCATTTCCACTGACTTCAATCACTACATCTTTAGATTTAGCATAATAAAGACCTCCAGCTGCCAATATATTGTCAATTGTTCCCCCTTTTATCGTAATAGTAGTAGAACCTTTTACATCGGCCGATTTTTCACCCCCATTTTGCGATAGTTCGCCATAACCTCCACCATACAAATTACGGAGAGTACCGCTTTCCATTGTAATGGTCGATGTTTCAACAAAAGCATTCTTTTTACCACCAAAAAGAATTACAATTGCACCATTCTCATACTCGAGAATATCCTCCTCGCCGGATTTAATGGTTACACCTTTTTCACCTTTTGCCGTAATTGTGATAGGATTTCCATTTGCATAAACGTATTTACGCAAATCTTTACCTGTTCCAACATCTTCAGCAGTCAATTTTCCATTTGTGCTTTGTGTGGCGTTTTCTTGCGCATGCACCCACCCCACACTCGTCACCGCCATAAAGGCAGCGAGTAACATAAGTAATCTTTTCTTCATAACATTTTTAATTAAAGCATTAATAATGAGTTTATTGATTGAAATAAAATTCTGTACCCTATCATCGCTCTATTAACTTACCCTATACAATGTACGCTTACAAATAGTAGTTAACAAGTGTGATTTTCTGTATTTTGACGACCGAAAACGATCCTTTTTTTTAGTCATTTTTAGGCTGGATGCGGGTTTGGAGCATTTTTCTCCAAAATAATACGACAAGTTTTGAAAATCAAGGAGTTTTTTATTTTGAAAAAATTTGGAAGATTGAAAAAAAATGTAGACTTTTGATGACTAAAATAAACGATCGT
>NZ_QUDI01000078.1:0-6724 GCF_003477465.1 Parabacteroides sp. AF48-14 | reverse complement strand
CCCAATCATTTACAGATATGTTCATTAATTGGTTGAGAATAAGATAAAAAATGACACTAACAAGCGGCTCAACCTCCCCTGAAAGGTCGGTTAGCCACCCAACATTATCTGCCCATAAAAAGAATGAATATGAAAATAGAATTAGAAAATTGCCAAAAAAGTCTTACTCTCAAAGATTTTGAAGAAATAGAGAGTAAATTGGGTTATGCCTTGCCGGAAAGACTGAAAGAGTTCTATTTACAATATAATGGAGGTTCTACGAAACAGACCGCAAGCATAAATAAATATCAAGAGGTGGAAATTGAAGATTTCTTCCCATTCAAATATAACAAGGATTTTAAGAATGACCCCAGATATACGGCAGAAGGCGAAACATTAGAGTTAAGAAAAGCTGGAGCTATATCTGATAGCATTCTTATTTTTGCTATGGATCTACCGATGAAGGTCGGATTACCATAGACTTGGTTAATGGAAAGATCTATCTTTACCCTATTGTGGGGATGCAAGATGTAATCTTCAATTTTGGAGAGCCACGACTTGTTGCAAATTCAATAGATGATTTCTTTGACAATCTCGTTGTTTTGGACGGGCACAAAGCAATTCCAGCAATAGAAGAAATCGAAGAAGGACAAACGGAGACAGCAGGTGTAATGCCTGAACTTTCGGACTGTTCGGCTTCGCTAACAAAAGAAGATATAAAGAATTTTGAGGTTGAGTTGAATGTAAAGATTCCGGCAGGCATGAAGAACTTTTACCTCAAGTTCAACGGTGGTATGCCATCACCATATTGTTATCAACCGCAGGACGAGGATTTGGATCGGGTGGAGATAAATGCGTTCTTTCCGATAAAGGAACGCACCAATGCTTTTGAAACAATTGAAGTCATAGCCAAAGATATATGGAGTAGGAATTTAATGCCATGCAATCTGTTGCCTTTTGCTATGGATTCGGGTGGAAACTATTATGCGTTGAACTTGAAGAATAAAAAGATTTACTATTACTTGACTGACGAGTGGGACGAAAACGCTTCAAGAGAATACAACTTTGAAACAAATACTCGTTACATCGCCCAGTCATTCAATTACTTTATAAATCATTTTATCGAAGAAGAGGAATAAAGCGGGCAGATAACAAGCGGATCAATCTCCTTTAATGATGATTATCCACCGAACATTATCAGTAAAACAATAATGGAAACGAAATTAGAATTTTATAAAGCAATACGACTTTTAGATTGTGGAAAGATGGAACGTGCTATGGAAATCTTGCAGGAAGTCATAAAAACATCACAAGAAGAAAAAGATGATTTATCTTTTATTCGTTCTAACTGTGTATTAGGTGAATTGTATTTCGGCTTGAACGACTTCGATAAATCAAGATTTCATTTAGAAGCGGCTTTGAATACAATGAATAATTGTAATTTGGAGAAAGATTTATTCGATTACGAAAAGCTATCCGCTTCAAAAATTCTAATGAAATTAACTAAGTAAATACTGATAACAAGCGGCTCAACCTACTTAATAGTCGGTTAGCCACCAGACATTAGTCGCTTGAAAAATAAAAAAAGAAAATGAGCAAGATAATGATATGGGTCGGTCAATTCGATTCCGAAGCTGACTTTGAGAAATATATGGATCAATCGGCTTTCCGTCAATGGTGGAAAGAATACGATGAAGACAATAAGGAACTTCGTTGCCAGTTCTGTAAAGAGCTTGGTGTAATGGACTATGACGAAGATTCTCTTATTATGAAATATTCTTCTGAAGGACTTGAGAATCTGTTGAATGTTATTCCGGCAGACACAGATAAAATCAAGGAAATACTAAGAGCGAAAAAAATAACTGTCGCAAATGCGGCAATCATGTATAATAGCCATGAGGGTATATCATTGCAGAAAGCGACGAATACCGTATCGGTATCCTTCTTGGGCTCTTTTATTTTTGAACTTAATCCGACTGGTACAACAGCCTCGACTGCCGGTTTGAAATATATGACATGGATTGGGCATACCGATAAAAATGAAACCGAATTTATGGAGTATTTTAATCAAGAGCAATACCTCAAGGAGTTGGAAGCGTATGAATCCGGTCAGAGCAAAAAGCGTCCCAATCCCGAACATCGTTGTCAGTTCTGTAAAGACTTAGGTATAAAATTCTATTATCCAGAGTTTTTAAGAATTAAAATTGACAAAACATGTACAATGAATTCTGTTCAATTAATTCAATCAGTTATAATAGACAATAATGTACTTGATTGTTGGGTTGAAAAATCATTAAATAGAAATGGCCTTAATAATGCCTCAAATAATTGTACTTTCTGCTATATCCCGAATGGTTTTAGAGATAAAAAGAAAAACCAAAAAGTTTTTATTCTTAAAGAAAACATGAAAGGTCATCTTGGCATACCTAAAAAATATGTTGAAGAGATTGCGGACTATAATGGTCTTCGTTACTTATCAACATTTGAATGGGAATAAGCGACTAACAAACAGCAAACCGACTAAAAAGCGGAACGCTGCCAAACATTAGTGTCATATAAAATTATAATGAAACAGATAATAGAAAAAATCAATAAAAGTTGGCACTCCAATCCTCCATGTGATCAACAAATAATGTTGAGTGTGGGAAAGTTGTTTCCATTACCCGATGATTATAAGGAATTTATGTTATGGAGTAATGGTGGAGAAGGTAATATTGGTAGTCAATATTTATCATTATGGAAGATTGAAGATTTGATGCAACTGAACAAAGAATACCAAATACAAAAGTATTTGTCGAAAAAATCTTTGGTTATTGGCACTGATGGAGGCGATAATTGTATCGGTTTTTATTTTGGAGAACCTACTTTTATTTTTTTACAACCATTAGGAGATTTAGACTTATCTGAGAATAGATTTTTATCCCAATCATTTACAGATATGTTCATTAATTGGTTGAGAATAAGATAAAAAATGACACTAACAAGCGGCTCAACCTCCCCTGAAAGGTCGGTTAGCCACCCAACATTATCAATAATTAAACAGAAACGCAATGACAAAAGAAGAAGCATATATTTTATTAAGTTTCCATTCTTGTAAAAACAATGATATAGAAAATGAGAAATGGGAAAATGGATTTCTTGGTTCACTTCGTCCATTTCAAGGAAAACTATATGAGTGTAATTTTATCGAGATAATGGAATGTCTTAAAGTTCTTGCAGATGATTTTATGAAGCCAACGATCAATCAAACCCTACTAAGTGATGTATATAGCATAATACATTTAGGCAGGAGGTGGATTGACGGAGCTGATTTTGTTACACAAGAGCAGCAAAAGCAAATCATAGAATGGGTTGATATGATACAAGATTGTTTCTACTACCTATTAGAAGGAGATATTGATACTGCGTTTCTTGAATATGAAGAATATAAAATTGATAACAAGGAAAGCTAACTCCTAAACGGCGTTCCTTTCCAAGCCATTAGCAACCCCAAATAGATGGAAATGATTGAAGAAACTATAAGAACTGAATTTGAAGCATTGAAAAATGACTTTGAAACCATAAGACAACAAATAGAAAACGATGTTGTCAGAACTGAGTTGTATAAGGGCGAGTTTTATGAACTTACTCCATATTCCTATCAGCGTAATGGTTGCAAACAAGGAAAACCTGTAAAGCGTCCTGATACAATAAAAAGCACCAAAAATCTTTGTATCTACGGATTTAATAATCAAAATCAAATCGTAGAAGTTAAGGTCGGTTGTTCTATTGAAGATCAGTTTTATCACACCTTCTTATATTATACAGACAATCTTGTGAAAAGTATTCTATATGATAATGGAAAACATTTGATGAATGTATGCCATTACTTTTTCGAGGACGGAAAGTTGAAACGGTCACAGTTATGTGGTAAGTATGGTAGCCGTGAAGAAAATTATATCTATAAAGAAAATGCTTTGACACATATTGAAGTAAAACAATATGATATTGAGGGTAATAGTGGTAGTGATTTAATTCATATATTCCAATATCAAGACGATGGGGCTTTAGAAAGTATTACCGAATCATTTCCAAATGGATATTCTGAAATAATCTATAAGACGATAAGAAGTTGCTAACAAGTGGCTTAACCTCCCCTGAAAAGGTTGGTTAGCCACCAGACATTATAAACTCAATAGATGAATAATAAAGAAATTTATATAAAACTGGAAAAAGCAGTTGGCGATAACAACGTGCAGGAAGTGTCGAATATACTCGACCAACATTCAGATCTGGATTTGAATGATGAGAATTTATATACGCTTCATCCACCTTTATGCCGAGCTGCAAAGAAAGGTTTTTATGAAATTTGCAAGACTTTAATTCAATATGGAGCCGATGTAAATTGTATTAAAGATAGATTATTTTCTCCTTTATGGGGTGCTTCGTCTGGAAACCATTTAGAAATAGTCAAACTATTGATAGAAAATGGTGCAGATATAAATGCTTATGAAAGTTCTACAACAGCAGCTTTGAATGAAGTAGCCGCTAAAGGGCATTTTGAGATTGTTCGCTATCTTATAGAGAAAGGTGCGGATATAAATAGGCTTACTACAACTCTACTTTTTTCTCCTCTTGATTGGTCTATTAGTAGTGGACATAACGAAATAAGCCTTTTTCTGAAGGAAAAGGGTGCGTTGTCCAATATCAACCACGATTATGTATGGTCTGAAGTAGGTGGTGGCATATCCCAACATATAGACTGGAATATTGGCAGAGTTATTCCTAACAAATTCAATGAAATGGAAAATGGTGTATTCAATAGGCTTGCGGTTGTTAATAGAGGCAACAATTCGTTATTGTTCAGTGTAGGAAATTTCCAATATACCCAGCCTTATGTGGAGTTTGTTATTGTGCTTCCGTTTGGCTGGAATCCATACTCTAAAATGGAGAAGACACAGTTCCCTTATATGGTAATGAAAGAATTGACGAACCAAGTCCGTAACGGAAGAACATTCTCTGATGGAGATTTTATATCCAAAACAGAGAAAGGGTTCAACGCAATCTCTTGGTCGGAGAAATTGGCTGGATTCTATGTCGTAGATTATAACTACTCTGATACAGCGAATCAATATGATAACAAAGAGGATATGGTTACTCTTTATACGCTTATTCCTGTAAAAGCTACTAAAAAGGGATATAGCGAACACTCTTTAGAAAAATTGAAGTCTAAGAAATGGAAAGCGATTGAATTGAGTTTATAACAAGCGGATTAATCTTCTAAAAACTCGATTATCCGCCGGACATTACCGATAATAATAAAAACAAAGAAAATATGAACGAACGATATGCCAAATGTATTCCATTCGATAAGAATGTAAAAGGCAGGATTGGTGGCAATCCTCCTAAATGTATAGAAGGACAAATCCCTTGCGATTATAAATTCTATGCAACACTGGTACATCCTGAAAAGGAGAACATCATGCTTTCTATCATCATTCACCAAGATTATGACACTCTTATTGACAACAACATATATCCCTCAATAGCAGTCAAAGTAATAGAACATGAATTTTCCGAAATTGGCAATTGTGCAGAAAAGCGAAACGCCAGCTTAGACATGTGTTCTATCAGTGAATATTCAGAAGATAAGGATAGTGAAAATATACTTGTAAAAATAGGTGGTGAACCTTCCCTTATCCAAGATGAAGAAAGCTATTATAAAGAATTAGAGAAACATGGTTTTTCTTTTTTCTTATCAATAGACGAGGACGGATATAGTGAAGATGTTACTATTGGCAGTTATCCTTTCGGATATGGAGCTTTGTATTTGTATAAGCGCTGTACAACCAATGAAATAATCGCAGGATTTTGGCAATGTTCGTAAAAAATATATCGGTAACATGCACCTGTTCCGCCTAACGGCGGCAAGCTGCAAACCATTATAATAAATAAAAATCAAAGCATTATGGCAAAATATGAGTTGGGGGCAATTTATAAAATTAATGGTCGAAGTGGTGAATTGTATTATGTAAGACTTTTGACAAACGACTGTTATGGCGTTTTTTCATCATTAGAAGGCGAACTGAATGAAGAGACATTTGCTCAAACCCATTATCGTCTCTATTTTAGCTGTAACTCTTTTCCTATAAAACGAGGTATATGGGAAAAAGTCGTATCATCTCCAAACTGTACAGATATTGCACGGTGGCAACGCCCTCAATATTTAGCTAATTTTGCTAATTTCAACATGAAATTATTTCTTGATCAATGTAGAGTTTTTCATGAAGATGGGAACCTTTATCAATGTGAAAGTAAAGAGGAGTTTATTAGATTAGTAAAATCCGGTAAGATTTTATTTTGTTTTAATACTTATGAAATTATACCAGACTTTCTAATGAGGTATTACAAGGATTTCCCCAATAGCTATATTGTAAATAAAGATTTTATCCATAGTGGAACTTTGGAATACCAAAAAGAACAAACAAATGTATTAAAAGAATTAGGCTTTGATATTGGAAACTTATTATAACAAGCGGCTGAACATTCCTATAAAGGTTAGTTAGCCACCAAACATTAGCAACCCTGTAAATACAAATTATATGTTCATTGAAAAATTAAATCAATATACAGAAGAACAGATTATCGGATTAAAGCATGAAGATAATAAGTTGCGATTGTTGATAGAAGAACAACCTGACATAGAGAAATTGAAACTTCTAAAAGAAGCTATAATCAATGAAACGACAGAAGTAACATTGGTAAT
>NZ_QUDI01000077.1:0-8704 GCF_003477465.1 Parabacteroides sp. AF48-14 | reverse complement strand
TGCGCATGAAACGGAAATTTCCCGGGCATGGAACTCTTCTCCGGTCCAAGTCACTTTTTGCGGCCAGGGGAGCAAATGAGGGATACCGGCTGCTTGCGCAGCCAATATCCCTAAACCTTAACTCACTAATATGAACAGTATGCGTTTCATGAAAAACTTATTTCACTAAATCGGTCAGCTTGACCGCCTGGAATGTCATGTGGGCGACGCTCGATTCGTAGAAGATGCCGACCGTCTCGCGGTCGATCATGGAGAGGCAGGAATAGCCCCATCCTTCTTCTTCGTCCAGTGTTACCTGGTTGGCGAGCGGCCAGGTCATACCTCCGTCCGTACTGACTTTTATCGTGATATGGTTACGTCCTTTCGTCGTGTTCGGGTTGGAGAAGATCAGCAGGTCTTTTCCGGTGATATTGTCCTTTGCATCGACATGGATGAGGCTTGCCATGCAGACGGGCTCTTGCAGTGCGCTGCGGCTCGACGGGTGTTCGTACCACGTTTTACCCAGGTCGCGGGTCGTGGCTACGGCACGGCTTCCTCCCCGGTTGTCGCGCATGTTCAGCATCAGGACGCCGGGCTCTACTTCCGCCACCTGCGCTTCGGTCGTATTCGTCCGGGCCAGGTTATGCAGATGCCAGGTGGTTCCGCGGTCTTTGCTGTACATGATGCCCGCATTCGGCACACGGGTGGAATCGATAAACTGGATCGGGAAGACCAGTGTCCCGTCCTTCATCGTGATGCCTCGTCCCGGCCCTTGCAACAGGAAATACCAGGAAGGATCTTTCACCTGCGAGGTGATATTGATCGGTTTGCTCCACGTTTTCCCATCGTCCTCACTCTTGACAAGCATTAATTGGGCGGTGCTGTCCGGTGTCATGCCCGGCATGGAGTTCCACCAGGCGCGTCCGTTCCCCATTCCGTGTGTCCAGGCCGCAACGACCCAGATGGTATTCGTTTTCTCGTCCACCAGGATAGACGGGTCGCCCACGCCATTCTGCGCATGAGGCAGTCCGCCTGTTTCGCCGAAAGTCATGGCCACGCGCATCGGTTCCCAGGTCTGTCCTTTGTCGGTACTCCGGCTGACGCCTATGTCGACCATTTCCTGCAAGTCCACACTGCTGTTGTAGCGGATGTCGTACACACCTAACAATGTTCCGTTGTTGGAAGTCACCAGCCCCGGAATGCGGAATGCGGAAGCGCCATCGTCTCCGGCATGTCGCACGCCGATCCCCATGCGGCGCACATCCGCCTTGCCGTCCCACATGATCGTTGCCGGCATGCCGTTGATCTCGGCCATCGGCATCTGTACGGTGAGAGTCGACAATAAAGAGGTTTCCGGTTTCATTTCGATGCTGACCCAGTAATAGTTGACGCCCTCTACCATCGGTTGGTTGCTGGTGAAGGTCACCGTCCCTGTGATTTCCGTCACTTCACTCTGCTTAACGGAGTAAGCCGGATTGGCCGCTTTTGTTTTTCCTTCCGCATGGCTGGAAATATAGGATACGGGGCGGTAATGCCGGCCTTCCCTGGAGGCTGCTTCCGTGCCGCTATAAAAGAGGCGCAACGCCTTTATGTCGTTTAAATCGATTTCTCCTTTGAATTGCAGGGACAGTTTGTTGAGCACATCGCCTTTATGCGCGTCTATGCGCATTTCCAGCAAAATATTATCCGTCCGGTCGATCAATATCGGAACCAGAGGTTTCCTGACAAACAGGCTGTCGGCTGCAAAGGCCGTTTGAATGAAGAGAAGGAGGCTAAAATAAAGAAGTATCTTTCTCATGATGTTTTTTTATTATTAATCGTTCATATTGATTGTTTTCGGTCGCAGGAAGATTACTTCCACGACTAAAGCGGCAAAGACCAGACCCGCCATCATGGCGAAATCGTGTCCCAGGTTTCCGGCATCCGTCGATTCGCCTAATAGTTTCGTGATGAACGCTCCGGCAAACACCCCTGTCATATTCATAATCCCGTAGGCCGTAGCCCGGTAGCGCGGCGATACGAACTGGCAAAGGATCGGCATGTTGTTGGCGTCGAATATGCCGAACCCGATACCGAAGCAAAGTCCGCCGCCGATAATCATCGCAAAGCTATTGCCGAACCCTAAGAGCAGAAGCGCGGGAATAGTCAGCGCCAGTCCGATGGAACCGGTATAAATACGGCCCCGGACATTTCGTTGTATCCATTTATCAGATAATATACCGCCCGCAATCACCCCGATAAAGGAAGAGATCGCGATGGTGAAAGTCGATAGCGGCCCTGCCTCTGACATATCGATGGACAGGTTTTCCGAGAACAGCGTCGGCAGCCAGTTCTTGGTTGCCCAGCCCGGCAGGCTCGACGTGGCGAAATAGAGCAGGATAATCCAGAAAGAGATGTTTACGAATAACATTCCCATTCCTTTTATCGCAGCCGCCACCGGATTCTCTTTCGGCCCGGGAGCCGAAGCAACCGGCTTGACAACCGTATGGTCTTTTTTATCTCTGAGGAAAAGGATCAGCACCAGGCTGTACGCAATCCCGATGATCCCGAACCAGTGGAAAGTCGTCTCCCAACTGTATGCCCCGGCGATTGTCGCCCCGAAGCCGCCCAACGCCTGTCCGGTGTAAAGGCCGGTCATATGGACGCCGACCGCAAGCGAGCGGGTTTTCTCCTGGTGGTAATCCGTTATCAGGGAAAGTCCGGCAGGAATATACAAGGCTTCGCTGACTCCCATAATGGCCCGGAGGATATAGATCTGGTTGAAGTCTGTCGAATAGCCCATCATCAATGTTACGAACGACCAGACAAAGAGACTGCCTACGATCAGCCACTTCCGGTTCACCCGGTCGGCGATCATGCCGGCCACCGGGCTCATCAGGCCGTATATCCAGAGGAATACAGCCATCAGGCGGCCGAAGTTGGTGGCGGATTCCAGTTCGGTAATATCGATCATCATGGCAGACTTCATGGTCGAAAGCATCTGTCTGTCCATGTAGTTTAACAAAGCTACGCCCCAAAGCAAGGCGACGACTATCCAGGGATAGTATTTCTTATTGTTCATCATAGCCCGGGCAGTATTTCCTTACATAACAGATGACATTTCAGAAGCATCCGGGGGATGTGGAACGGTCCTTTATACATGTTCCCCTTTGCAGGCTGTGAGAGTGTTCCGTCATAATGGAAATAGCCGAACCATTCGCCGTATTCCTTGTCCGGAAAACGGGCGTAGGTATATTCGTTGATCTGCCGGTGCATCTTCAGGTATTTCGGGTCGCCGGTCGCCTCATACGCATACAGCGTGGCAATGATGGCTTCGCATTGCGGCCACCAGAATTTCATATCGTGCCAGTATTCCTGTTGCGGGCGGTTTTTGCAATCCCTGAAATACGTGATCCCGCCGTACTTTTCATCCCAGCCCCACTTCCAGGACCAATCGAGGATGGTCAGCCCCATCTGTTTCAGCTTCGGGTCCCAATTGCGGTGTTTGGCCTCTTCGAGAATGAACCAGGCTGTTTCGATGGAATGTCCCGGATTGATGGTCCGGCCTGGTATCGAGTCGATAAACTCGCCGTCCGGTCCGACAGTTTCCAAGATCGCTTTAAACTCCGGTTTCATGAAATCGCGTTGCAGTTCGGCTATCGATTCGTCGATCTGGCAGGTCAGCACAGGATCGTCAATTGCTTCCCGAATACGGGCGGCAGTGTCGATCAGGATCATGCAAAAGGAATGACCTTTTGCAACGAATCCTTCTCGAAATTTAGGCTCTAATGCCCTGGGTGTGTTCTTGTAATAGAGAATTTGGTTGAACAATTTGACCGCTTTTTCGGCATAGCTCTTGTCGCCCGAGGCGATCGAATACTGAGCCATGGCGATGGCGGCAAATGTTTCAGAAAATACATATCGGCGTTTACGTACGGGAGTTCCTATTTTCGTTACTTCGTAAAACATGCGTCCGTCCGTATCGAAACAGTGTTTTTCGATAAAGTCGATGCCGCTTTTGCAGGCATCCAACCATTCGGCGCGTTTTTCGAGATGATTGTAAGCATAAGCGAGTATAAAGGCAAACCGCCCCTGGAACCAGACCGATTTATTCGTGTCTAATAGCGAACCGTCGCGGTCCAGGCAAGTGAAATAGCCTCCGTTCTCTTTGTCTAACCCATATTTCAGCCAGAAAGGCAGAATGTCGGTCAGTAGATCTTGTTTGTATTTTTCGCCCCAATACCCTAAGTATTCGGACGGGCGTGCGATGTCATTCATGGCATTTTGTTTTTTAGAACTTATTGCATCTGTCGAAGAAGCCGATTACTTCCAGTTCCGCTTTCATGGCAGCCTCTTCCGCATCCGTCATGTTCTGGAACGGCGTGCGGTTCTTGCCCAAGTCGAGCCCGATCAGTTTCATGATCCGTTTCCCTCCGACGATGTTTCCGCGGTAGTGGCAGATCACGTTGATGACTTCCTGTGAGAAGTTCTGGCGTTCGCGGGCCGTTTCCAGGTCTCCGGCAGCCCAGGCTTCGAGTATTCCGGTCAGTTCCTTGCCGTTGTAGTTGGTTGTTCCTCCGATGCCGCCCTGGGCGCCGCCCATTGCTAAGCAGGGAAGGATTGTTTCGTCCTGGCCGTGAAGCATATCGAATTTACCGTCTTTGTAGAGGCGGCATTGGTTGTATTCGTACAGGCTTTCGTATGTATATTTGATTCCGGCAAAGTTCGGGATGCGCCCGTCCACCGCTTTCAGCAGTTCGACCATCGGCAGGAAAGCCCCGTTGAAAGCCGGGATATGATAGTAATAGAAAGGAAGTCCGGGAGCGCCGGATGCGATCTCCTCGCAATATTTGACAAGCTCTTCTATCCGGTTTACCTTTGGAAAAGGAGAGGCCATTGCCCCGATTCCCCAGGCGCCGATCTTCTCGGCATGGGCGGCAAGCTTACGGCTCGATTTGACACAAGTGCTTCCGACATGCACGATGACCTTAAAACCTGCGGGGGCCACAGCCACCCATCTCTCGGCCAGTTTCATGCGTTCTTCGTCGGTCAGCATATAACCTTCGCCGGAAGAACCGTTGATAAACACTCCTTTTAAACCGTTTTTGACAAGAAGTCCGGCGTAAGCTTCTATGGGTTCGTAGTTTACCTCCCCGTTTTCGTAGAACGGGGTGAAAGGTGCATCAATTAAGCCTTTAATCTTTTCCATTACTTGCGTTGTTTAATGTGTTTTATTACCTGGTATCTTTAAATACTTGGCAAATATAAATAAAATATTTTAATAACAAGCTTGATATTAAAATAATATTACAAATAATGGTCTAAAGAATAGCGAGTTCTGTTAATAACGTATCATGCCGAGCAGCTTGCTCCTTGACAGAAGACAGGCTCCGATTGCGCCCGCCCGCTCTCCCAAACGGGAGATTTTGATTTCCGTATCCTGGTTGACCAGGTTAAGCGAATATTTGCGGATAGCACTTTTGATCGGGAGGCTGATGTATTCGCCCGCCAGTGAGAGTGTCCCGCCTAATATGACTAATTCGGGATTGAAGAGATTCATCAGTCCGGCAATGCCTTTCCCTAAATTGAACCCCATCTGTTCCAGTATCTCGATGCAAAGCACATCTTCTTTCCGGACAGCTTCCAGCAGGTCGCCGAGCGAAATCTCTTTCCCGCTGTCCAATTTACCGGCAAGGATCGTATTGCTGCCCTCCCGGTGTCGTTCCGTCAAGATACGGTGGAAAGCCGAGCCGGATGCTTCCGTCTCGAGACAGCCTTTTTTGCCGCAATGGCACAATACCTCGTTGTCGAACATGCAGAAGTGCCCGAACTCTCCTGAAAATCCGGACCTGCCGTAATAGAGATTCCCGTCTACAATGATGCCGAGGCCCAAGCCCCAGGCCATATTGATGAACAGGATATTTTTTTCTCCCTGTACGACGCCTTTCATATATTCGCCGTATGTCATGGCACGGCTGTCGTTCTCGATGAATACTTTTGCCTGCAACCGCTCTTCCAGTATTTGCGCAAGTGGTTTTTCATCAAAATAGAAGATGCTGTAGCTGTAGCCCGATACCGGATTCACGCGGCCGGAGATATTGACTCCGACAGCCAATATTTTATTCCGTTCGATCGGCAAAGACACGATGAAATCTTCAATAATCCGGCAAAACTCATCGAACGAGGCAGGCGTGTTTTTCAGCTCGTACGGGACGTTTTCCTCCAATTGGACTTTATCCCCTTTGAAATCGATAGCCGCCATATTAAGCTTGTCTTTGAGCATATCTACTCCCACGAAATAGCCCGATGCGGGATTAAGACCATAAATATTGGGCTTTCGTCCTCCGTTTGTGTCTTGCTTCCCGAAGTCCAGGATGTAGCTGTCCTCCTGAAGTTCGGTAACCAGCTTGGTGACGGTCGGGACACTCAAATCCATTTCCCGTCCAAGGTCCGCAATAGTCGCGTCGCCATTGGCAATATAATAGTGGATGATCTTCTTTTTAAGAAGTTCACTCCGGTTATTGCTGTCGGAAGACAATAAGAAATTTGTGTTCATGGTCGTTAGATTTTTACAATAATAAAATGCTCTACAAAAGTATATAAAATTTTTTCAAATATGTGATTGTAAAAATAAAAATGTATATGAATGTGAACTTATAATAGTTGTTCGATCGCTCCATCGGCACGCTGCTTCACGGTGGTGTGGAGTAATTCTTGCAGTTCCCCGAAACGCTCTTTGGGATAGCTGCTGGCGATTATTCCGTCTTTCATGTAGTGGATATAATCGCAAACCGTTGTCAGGGTTTCGTAAATATGGGAGGTGACAAGCACTGTTTTTCCGTTCTCCCGCAGGCGCGATAAGATGAGAGTCAGCAAGTGAGCGCTTTCGAGGTCGAGGCCATTGTAAGGTTCGTCCAGTATCAGGATCGGTTTGTTCATTTTCAGCACGGCAAGCAGGGCAAGCTTTTTTCTCATCCCGGTGGAATAGTTTTCGGTTATCTCACCTAATGGCAGCGATAGCAGCTTTTGCCAGCTTTCCGTATCAAAATATGTCCCGCCGGAAGGGAACAGGTTCAGATACTCGTTACCGGTCATATAGGGGTAAAAATAGTTCTCCGATTCCAGATAGCCGATCTCCTTTCTTTTTAGCGGTGAACCGTCATAGAGAATGGTTCCGCTTTGAGGACGGATGAAGGAGTAAAGCGCATTGAGCAGTGTTGTTTTGCCTGCACCGTTCAGCCCGACAAGTCCGTGGATTTTTCCCGTTTCCATCGAGAGGCAGATCCCTTTCAGGACATCTTTCTCTTTGTCATAGCCGACTCTCAGGTCTTCAATTGTAAGCATAAAGATATTGTATTAGATTACGGCGTGCCGTGATATATTTTTTTATCAGAAGCAATAAAGTCAGAGGAGCCAGTACCGGGAAAAGTATGCCGAACAAGGAGATCGAAATAGCGATCTGCCCGCCCGTAATTCGGGTATTCGGTAGATAAGCGGCATATTTGGACACAACCATCAACGCAATATTCAAGCTCCCCAATAGCACGAACAGCACTGCCAACCACCAATGGGCGGGATGCAGGAGCGTGTAAAGCAGGCACACCGGCATCATCGGAATGAAGTATAACCGTATATATAGGTTTAATTTCCGGTGAAGAAAACGGTTGGCCGGCAGCTCCTGTGCACAAAGTATGGAGGTCGGTTCCGAATAGCAGAAAAATTCAGCCATGATGCAAGTCAAAAACCAAAGTGACACCAAAGACACATAAGGCAAAGACAACCCGGCGTAAGCGCTGCCGTAAATAACTAACATCAGCCATCCATATTTACGGACGCCTGTTCTGTACTCGAAAGCCTTTTCCGGGATAAAACGTGGCGGCGAAAAACCTTTTTGTACCCGGCGGACAGGCTGTTCCTGAAGGCTGATCAACCAACATCCGATCCAGACTCCCAGTCCGACCCAATAATATCCGCGTATTATTTCGAGAATAAAGACGGGTACGGACAGCAGCCAGTAATCCATAAAAAAGACTTGTTGAGGTTTTTCTTCCACGAGTTGGCTAAAGTGGAAATCGTTGCGTCGTAAATGAAGCAGCCAGATCAGTAACAAAAAACATCCTCCTGTCATTGCCGCTCCTGTAAGATTGTCCATAAAAGCATAGATCCCACACAACAAAAATACAGCCATCCCGGTCAATATCACCAGATAAGGCACCGGAATATCCCGTACAATCTTGCCGAATTGCCGGAACCGGAATTTCAGGAATGCTTTGTTGTAATACATATGCTCACGCTTTTGCTGATAAATATACGATTATTCTGGAAAAAGAAGGAATCTGTTTCAAATATCTCGAGTTTTGAACGTCCTGCAAACCTAATAGATTACAATAACCCCCTTTTTGGGCTGTTTTTCTATTTCGTCCGAAATCTTGATCCATTTTGGATTGACTTTTTGCATGGTTTTAACCTCCCCAGCTGACAACAGGAAGAATGAGGTGCCGAGGTCGCTCTGAAAAGCCTGCAATTTGATTGGCGGAAAGTAAAAATAGCGACAATATGATAAAGCTTAACTCCCGGAGAATCGAATATTTGAAAATAAAACGGACGGCGTTCCAAATATCCCAAGGAAATTCAGGTGCTTTTTTGCCCTTATGACGGTCCACTTTTCAATTACGACCGTCCAAATCGCCATTACGACCGTGCTAATCTTCGCGAGGTGCCGAGTGCACTACACATTAGCACGGTC
>NZ_QUDI01000076.1:0-9823 GCF_003477465.1 Parabacteroides sp. AF48-14 | reverse complement strand
TGGAAAATTTAATATTAAATAACATACAGGCTAAATTCATAAACCATTAATAAATAGTATCATGAAACAAATATTATTTACTATTTTCAGCTAAATTCATAAACCATTAATAAATAGTATCATGAAACAAATATTATTTACTATTTTCAGTTTTCTCATTTTTATTTCTTGTGAAAAAGACAATATAGAAATAAGTCCTAATGCATCTGTTAACATACAAACAAAAAAGTACCAGTATAGCCAACCCTATTGATCAATTGCGTGATATGCAAGTAAATATTAGACTAGTAGCAGATACTAGATATTGCTATTTAAGTGGTAGCCCATCAAACACAGCTGTTAATAGACATGATTGGGATGACGGGAGTGAGCGCCAAAGATGGTATATCAAATCACGTACAGGTGGAATTTCATACAACATGATGATGGTTGGAGGCGCCAAAGTTAACGGAGAAATTGCATTTAACGGTGGGCCAGGAGAATTTAATCCTTTTTTAAACAATGGCTTACCACTCGATGTATTCAAATTTGAAAACGTACCAAATACGAACTTCTATAATATTGTTTATGCACAACCTTTTAAAGAAAAATTATATTTATATGCGATAGGAGATAGAGATGTTACTGTTAAAAAAATCGACAATAATAAAGATTCCAAAGCTATTTGGGAAATTATACCAGTTGAAGATCTTGAGCTAATAGACATAAAATATGAACCTATAGCCGGAAAAAAATTCACACCAGTTCCAGAGCTTAGACAGACAATAGATGTACCAAATCCTACAGGTATCACCGTATTACAGCAATTTAACATTTCAGAACAAGTTACAGAGACGTCCAGTTTCTCCAATGTTGAAGGTATTACAACAACATATAAAATAACAACTAAAGGGAAAGTAGGCTTACCTATCATTGCGGATGGAGAAGTAAGTACAGAAAATACAACAGCAAAAACGTGGTCTTATCAAGAAACAAATACAGAATCAAGAGTACGTACCATATCACATGTATTTACAATGGAGCTTCCTCCCTATGCACACTATTTAATAGATGTTATGATGGTCATATACAATATAGATATCAATTATATTGCAACCTTCAAAGGGAAAATAACAGGTACTATTATTCAATTAAAAGGAAAATGGGAAGGAGTTGAATGTAAAGGATTGTCTTATAAACCACGTGATATAACTGGAAAACCCGTAGTAATATCAGGATTAAAAGATTTCGATGCACCATTAGAATAGAGGGTAAAAGTAGTCAATAAAAAAAGAATGTATCTCACTAAAGTAACTCTCAAAAATTATACAGTAACTTTTGGAGTTACTTTAGTGAATTCTACCAGATGCTTATTCAGCAGAGTCTACAATAGAGAACTGAACTATATCAGTAGCACCCCAAGTTGTCACTTTTGTGGAATCTGAGTTAAATCCTTTTGCATATTTAATTTGGTAGTTTACAACCTTTTTCCCTGCTGCAGATTCTTTACTTTTCAATGTCGAGTATAATTGTTCCAAATCAAACCCCGAAATATCTGAAACGTTGTTTAAGGTAGGAGCTTTTCCATCTTCTAATTTTTGACAACGCAAACAGAAGGTATATACACGTTCCGTACTATTAACAGTTACCGGTTCCTGATCATAGTCGAAAGTCAATTTATAGTTATTCTTCTGATCCGTCAAGATTTTCTCAAACATAGGTAAAGCAATCATTTTCCGATAGTTAACGGATTTAATAAACAGATTTGCCACACCAGATAAAAGCTGTTCATCACTTAATGCCGTAGAATCAAGAGTTGCAAAAGAGAAATTTCCTTTCTTTATTGTTGCAGCCTGACCGGAAGCTGTATAATAACCATTTGTACTGGCATTCGCATTCTCTGGTGAATCATAATCAACTGTAATATAGCCCGTAACACAATCACCTGCATTAAAGCTGGGATCAGAGGCCACACTTGAAATATAGAAAGGAGCACCAGCAGGTGTATACAGTAGAGGTTTAAACGTTGACGAATAATCAATCACCGCAAATAATTGTCCTGATTGTTGATTTCCTCCCCCATCCAAACAAGAGGTTAACGTTACCATTCCCGCAGCGATTGCTGCCAATCCTAAAACTTTAAGTTTCTTCATTTTTTACTGTTCTTTTAATTTTATATTGTTTATTATTTATTTGTTTACTGTTCAAAAGCCCAAACGGAAACCCGCCTGCAGGTTGACATTAAACGGTTTCTCGGAGCGGATCGTTTCGATGTCGCTTCCATTGTCAAAATAATAGCCGGCGCCTGCTTCCGCATATACACTCAGGAAGCGAAGCAAGGGATAACTCGCTCCGACACGGCCGTTTACAGACCACATCCATTCTTTCATCCGGATATGTCTTTTCTCATGACGGATTTCATCATTCCCGACAAATATCTTGGAAGACAGCTTACCGGCCACATTGATCTCCGTCATTCCGCCGGCGGCTGCATAAAACTGTATGCGTTTCCATTCCGCAATCTTATAGGACAAGGAAAGGGGTATTCCGATAAAATGCAACTTCTGCTTTGTCTCGCCGTAATAAACGGCATTCGTTTCCCACTCGGAAGAAAGGAATGTATAGTTCAAACCGGATTGCAGGGAGAAACGGTCGTTCAGATAGTAACTGACGCCCATCCCGACTGTTACAGGTGTTTTATGATGAATGTTTGTTTTTGGAGACTGCTCGTTGAAATAAGGTGAGTTTAGCTGGATTAGCTCTCTGTCGATCAGCGCCGTGTTCTTCAGCGCAAAGGTGTTCAGAGAATTGGATGTTCCGGCGGTCACGCTTCCTCCGCCCATTCCGAAGCCCCATCTTCTCACCGGAGCTTTACCGGCTTCCTTCACGGGTGCTGCGTCGGCAATCAGGGCACGCGTCTCAACCGGACGTATTTCAGATTCCTCCGGCACAGAGAGCTGTGTCAAAGGCACCTCGTTCCCGCGCTTGACGCGGGATCGCACTGGAACCGGCTCTATAAGCGGCTGATTGATAAGGTCTGTACCGATGCGGCCCCGCGTCAAGCGCGGGGACAAGGACGTTTGAGCAACAACAGGCTTATCCGTGCTATTTCGGGAAGGTTCGGCCACAGCAACTGGCATGGCCGGCTGGGTTTGTTCCGCCAACTGCGTCTCCACTGCGTCTGTCTTTTCCCGGATTGTTTCGGCAACGGGCATCGGTTCTTTGTCGCGGTTCACGACATAAACGCCTCCGGTGACGACCAATAAGGAGATAACGGCAGCGGCAGCCCAATAGCGCAAAGTCCGCCGGAAAGGGACAGTCTTTGCGGCAGGCAGGCGGTCGGCAATGGCCTCCCAGTCACCCGGCAACGTGTCTGCTTCGAAGTCGTATAACTTCTCACGCAGCAAATCGTCAAATATGTCTCTTTCCTTATCTTTCATTTCCTTTTTTTCTCAATACAATTCGTTAATTCTGCGTTGTAACAGCTGCTTGGCACGCGTAAACTGCGAACGGGAAGTGCTCTCGGTGATGTTCATCATCTCGCTGATCTCCTTATGCGAATAGCCTTCTATCGCGAACAGGTTGAACACCGTACGAAAGCCGGCGGGCAGTTCATGCACCAGTTTCATCAGCTCGACCGCCGACATATCGGATATTGCGGAACTGTCCGGATGAACGAGTTCCGCCGTGTTATCCAAGTCGGTCGCCTCGCGCAAAACATCCGATTTACGCAAATACTCCAACGCACAATTGACAAAGATCTTTCGCATCCACCCTTCAAATGACCCGATCCCCGAATAGGAATCCATACTGGTGAAGACTTTTACGAAACCGTCCTGCAACAAATCACGGGCAGTCTCCCTGTCGCTTACGTAACGCAGACAAACGCCCATCATTTTGCGGGAATATGTTTCATACAGCTCCTTCTGAGCCAGCCTTTCCCCACTCTTACAACCCTCTATCAGTTGTTTCTCCGTCATTTAATGTGTGCCTTCACGCCCTTTTCAAGGCTGTACATTTAATATGATGTTAGAACCGTCCGAAACGCTGCATTCCGGAATAAATATTTTTCCATCAAAAACGTTCCAAAGATACAGTATCTCGCGAATATTGAATAAGGAGAGACAAATCATCCTCTATTTCTTTTTCTTCGGATCAACCGGGCAACCGGCGCCGTTATCGACCGGAGTCGCCTCCATGCCAATCTTCTTAAAGGCTGAAGCCAACTTGGTCTTGGAGGTTTTATCGGCACGGTAGGTAACAACTGCCGTACGGGTGTTCAGATCACATTTCAGATCGGTCACTCCTTTTTCAAAGGCGATATTCTTCTCGATCTTCTTGACGCAATTTGCACAATCCATGCCTTCTACAAAGAAAGTCACGGATTCCTTTTTCTTCTTTGCATCCTGTGCATAGGCCGTGGAAAAAGTAAATACGGCACAAATCAAAGCTACTACTAATTGTTTCATGATATAAATAATTTAATTGACACATTATCTGCTGATATTAAAACGCAGTCCGGCATAAATCTTCCGGCCGTGGACCGGTCCCCAGACCATCGATCCGTCGAAGTTATCTCCGCGCGGATTCCCGGCGTCGATGATGGGATGCGGCTGTTTATAGTCGAATAAGTTCTCGGCTCCGACATAGACAGACCAGCGGCGGAAATACTTAGTGATCTGGGCATTCACGACTGTATAGGCTTTAAAGTCCGGCTCCCACAACGGGTTTACGGCATCCGGAGCCGGCATCCGTCCGCCTCCGTTGAACTGTCCGGTCAGGTCGAACTGCCATTTCTTCAGGGGCGTCTGGTAAGAAGCGGTCAGCAGGCCTTTATAGTCGCTGACCAGGGGCTTTTTCAGACGCCGGGTTATGCCGTCCGCATTCCGGTAATCCGTTTTTGCATCGGTATAACGATAGGCGGCGGTCAGTGTAAAGCCGCGAAAGAACGGATAAGTGGCTTCGACCTGGAAGCTATTCGAATAGGAACGGCCATCCAGGTTATAGAAACTCACGGCATGCGGGTCGCTGTCCATGTCCACAACGACTTGTTTCCGGAAATCCGTATAATACCATTCGCCATTCAACGTCAATTCCTTTCCGAAAAGCGGGATATAAAACGAAAGGTTCACACCTGTATTCCAAGCCTCTTCCTGGTCCAGATCCGGAGCGATATTCATTTTACGGCTACTGGACAGCAGGAAGTTATTTTCAGCCAGCACGTTTGCCGTTCGGAATCCTTTTCCTGCCGAGGCACGCACATGGAACCAGTCGAAGGGGTTGTATTTGACATGCAGGCGGGGCGTGACAAAAAAGTCGTACAACGAACTATAGTCCGCACGCAGTCCTGCCAGCACGATGAGTTTGTTATTCAGGTTATATGTATATTGCGCATAGGCGCCGGGAACGATTTCCGTCCGGTCGAAAGGCGTCCGGATGCGTCTTGCGTCAGGTTTTCATCAAAACCGTCGTAGTTCATGCTCAGCCCTGTGCTCAGGCTATGCGCCGGCGAGAACTCTTTTTCGTAGAGCAGGCTGGCATAGACATTGTTTTGATACACATTATAGGGGATGCGGTCGTACATGGATTTCTGCTCATGATAGGAGCCGGAAAGGATCAGGGCTACACTTTCCACCTTTTCCTTATCGAGGATATAGGCCTGTTTCGTGAACAGTTCCGCCCGGTTCGTTTGCAGGCGGACCCGATAGGGATCGGCAAAATCATGATGCCTTGTCGCTTGACCGCCGGTACGGTTCTCATGCAGGTAACGGACGCCGTACTGGGCCACATAATGGTCCAACTTGTGATACCAGCGGTTCATCAGGTTCACCTGTTCTTTCAGGGGCGTATCCAGGAAACCGTCGTCATTCCCGTCGTGCTGCATCTTGTCATTCGAATAGTGCACCAACAAGCCGGTCGAGACTTTATCGTTGATATGCCAGGAGGCATCCGCGTTTCCTTCATACCGGCCGGCGTCGCTGCCAAAGAGATTCACGGAGAAGATGTCGGCCGTCGGAGGTTTCTTAAATTCCACATTGATCTGGCCGGCCAGCGCCTCATAACCATTCTTGACGGACGATGTCCCTTTCGATACCTGGATGCTTTCCATCCAGGCGCCAGGCACATAATCCAATCCGTATAAGGAGGCGGCACCCCGGAAGTTCGGATAATTTTCCGTCAGCATCTGCACATATGTTCCGGCAAGCCCCAACAGCTTGATCTGGCGGGCGCCCGTCGCCGCGTCCGCATAAGAGACATCGACAGACGGATTCGTCTCGAAGCTTTCGGCCAGGTTACAGCAGGCGGCACGGCAAATCTCGTCATAGGTGATCTTCTGCGTCTGCAACACGCTGGTACGGGAAGCGATCGTTCCCATCTTACGCTCGCTGATAACGACTTCCTGCAGGGCAACTTCACCGACAAGCACGACGCGCAAAGGTTTGCCATCGGAAGTCACCGGGACAACCGACGTCGTATAGCCGATATAACTGACAACCAGATTCTTCGAATCATCATTCTTCTCGAGTTCAAAATAGCCTTCCGCATCGGAAGTTGTTCCTAACTGGGTCCCTTCCCAATAGATATTAGCTCCGATCACAGGTTCATTCTGTTCATCGTAGACATGACCTTTCACCGGCTTTCCGGCAGAAGCCGAGACGGCAATAAAAAACAATAGTAATATAGTATAGAGTTGTTTAGACATAAATTCCTTATTTGTTATCCAAAATAAAACAGACGTTTGCGCCCATGGATTTTTCCATCAGCGGAGAATAACAAACAGTTGCCTAAACTAAAAGGACAGTCAATAAAGAAAGATATATATCAGGAGTAATTCCGGGAGGAGCATCTCGTACCACATCAACAGCCTTATCCATGATAAGAGCGGGAACAAGCGAAATATTTGAGGCCGTCAACGAAACCAGGTCGATTGCGACAGGCTGCAAATTAAGCAACGCACCTTGGAAAACAGTCCAGTCAAAGCTGATATGCTCCACATCGCAGCAATTGTCTTCCCCGTCCGCGTGACAACAGGATGAGACATGTTTTGCCATTTCCGTACAATGCTCGTGCTCATGTATGGCTGTCCGGCAATCCTCGCAACAGTAGGTAATCAGGTTTACGCCGGCGCCACCATAAAACACAAGTGCAGCCAGAAAAACGATAAACAGATATGTCACAGTCTTTTTCATCCTGCGCAAAGATAAAGCATTCCGGGAGTTTCTTCCAAATGGTTAATATTATTTAGGAAATTTGGAAAGATAATAGTAAGTTTCCCTGGAAGGCTTGCTTTCGATGTGGTAGCGGGAAGAGGCGGAGACGGAAAAAGTATATCCGCGCTCCGATGTCGTGTCGACAGGCAGGTAAAGGAAAGTATCCCGGATGCCGGTCAGCAGTATGTTTTTTGCCGACGCCGGATCGATCGAGTCGGTCAACGAATAATAGACGGTATAGGTCAGGACATCTTTCACCGAATCGGGCTTCTGCCAGGAGAGTTTCAGTTCGTCGCCCTCACGCTCTGCCAGAATCCCTTCCGGGGCGGGCGGGATCTCGTCGTTCAGCCATGCGAGGGGAGGAAGCTGCGCCGGGTATTTATAGTAATTGTCTTTCAGTTCGTCGTACAGGCCTTTGGTGTTATCCAAGACATTCGCACAGCGGAAGAATGTGCAACCGGCACCGCCGTAATAGCGGCTGTAATCGATCTGGTCCGTGATGTCGTTGACTGTCCAGTCCGCCTCCGCCTTGAGCATCCGGTAAGCGCCCAGACCGGGCACAACCAGGCGGCCGTTGCAATTGTCCACCCAATTGTCTACAAAGGGGAAAAAGTTATCGTGCAGGTAATACATCATCGGGACAATCATATCCTGTTTTCCTTGCTGCATCCACATCTTCGGGTCTTGGAACACGCTTTCGTAGGCTGTCCAGCCGGCATTCGGGACACGCTCGATACGGTTGTATTTGCCAAGCGGGGAACTGCTCACCTGCACCCAGGGTTTAACAGATTTCACATAGTCGTAAATGCGGAAGACCATCTTATTGATATTCTCCCGCCGCCATTCCGCCAATGGCCTTTTCTTGCCGTATTTGTTGTACAAGGCTTTGTCGGGGAAAGATTTAGCCTGCTCGGGATAGCGGATATAATCGAAATGGATGCCGTCGATATCGTAGCCGTTCACCAACTCCTTGACTAAAGAAAGGATATAGTCGGAAGTTCCGGGCACGCCGGGGTCCAGATACCATTCGCCATTATGCCGTTTACAAAGATTCGGATGCCGCTTGACAACAGAGAGTTTGCCTTGCTCTTTCACGCTTTTATCGGTTCCCAAAGGGAAAGTGACGAACCAGGCGTGGCATTCCATTCCCCGTTTATGGCATTCGTCGATCACAAAAGCCAAAGGATCGTAGCCCGGCATCACGCCGTATTTTCCGGAGAAAGTCTTGCTGGCCGGCTCTATCTGCGAACGCCAGATGACATCGCCGCGCAAACGGGCCTGCAGGAAAACGGTGTTGAAGTTCGCATCCTGCAAACGGTCCAGGATGTCGCATACTTCACGTTGCTGCGCTTTACGCCCGGCTTCTGTCGCAGCGGGTTTCTGCGGCCAGTCCAAGCCATAGACGGTTGTCAGCCAAACGCCCCTGATCTCCCGCTTGGGAGGATCGACGGCATAAACGGCTTGTAGGAGCAACAAAAGGAATAACGGCAGGCAATACTTTCTCATTTCACATATTTATTCAGCGGTACAAAAGTACGGCTTTTTGCGCTTCTTCGGGATAGTCTGTTGTCAGAAAGTCCACACCGCTCTCGATCATTTCCTTCATCACCTCCGGATCGTCGACTGTCCAAACATTGATTTTCAATTTCAGGTCTTTCGCTTCCTTAAACCATTCAGGATGTTTTTGCATCACCTTATAGTTATAATCCAGGCCGGCAAATCCGAGTTCTTTCAATTGCTTCGGAGACAAGTCGCCGTTCAGATAATAGACAGGGGTTTTTGGAGACAAGCGGTGTAGCTCTTTAGCCGCTTCAAGACTGAAAGCGATATATTCGGTACGCTTTCCCAACTTCTTGCTGTTCACCATGTCGACGGCTATCTTTGCGGCTTCGCGATCGCGTTCGGGAGTCGCATGGGATTTCAATTCAAAAATAAGTTTAGCGTTTTTCAACTCCTTCGCCCTGTCCAGATACTGTTCCAATGTGGGAAGCGTTTCGCCGTTCGGGAGCTTCAGGTCTTTTAGTTCCGCATAGGGAGTCGTCTGGATATGTTTACCCTGAATCTTGCTATCATGGAAAACAACCGGGACATTGTCCGCTGTCAGATGCACATCGAACTCGGACCCATATACTTTTATTTCATTCGCCCGTTCCAGAGAACGAATCGAGTTTTGAGCAGACCCTTCCGTCTTCCAATAGCCACGATGAGCAATCACTTTCGTTTTGCCTTTAGCAGCGGCCGGAACCGTAATCAGTACACAGAAAAGAAAAAGAAGAGAGAATCTTAATTGTTTCATAACATGGTATTTTTAGTTAGTTTGCAAATTCGGTAAATGATGATTTAACGGTGCGTTGCGGAGGCCTCGTAGGGGCGGTTCGCGAACCGCCCAAAGCCCTGTAAGGGCGACAGATCATAGCCCAAGGCGTGAGCCTTGGGTTTAAAGAGGACCACCTTCTGTCTTCGAGCCCTGTAAGGGCGATACATTGTGACATTGGATGTTACCGGTGCCGCCCTTACAGGGCTAAGAGGAGAAGGGAGACGTTTTCCTTAACCCAAGGCTCACGCCTTGGGCTGAGATCTGCCGGGCTTACAGCTCACGCCTTGGGCTGAGATCTGCCGGGCTTACAGCCCTA
>NZ_QUDI01000075.1:0-9869 GCF_003477465.1 Parabacteroides sp. AF48-14 | reverse complement strand
ATCAAAGAATATTAATAGATTAATTTTTCTTATCGCAAGATAATCCTTTACATATTTAGCTTTGATGTATAATGATATTTTAGATAGTTTTGCTACGACCTCTTCTGAACCATTATTCATAACAACATAGTTCTTTTCTTCTTCTGAAATGTATTTTTCATGCAAATTATGATACAATCTAAATTCTTCGGATAGTTCAATATAAGATGGATGTGTACCATAACCATCCCTATAAAAAACAAAAGGTTCACATTTATTGTGTCCCAATCTATCATAATTCACAATAGGCTTTTTATTTACATACCTTACAGAAACACCCGGCATTCCATCCCCTCGCGGTAAATCCCAACAATAGTTACCCAATACTTCTAATACATTTTCATCTGTTACTAATGCAGAATGTATTCCAATATCACTAACTGTTATCCATCCATTCTCTATAAACTTTTTAGATATTCTATCTTTTATATCTTGGCATAAAACATAATTTCTTTCATCCATAATTAGTAAATTTATAATTTCTCCAAAAGTACAAATAATACTATTCTTAAAGAAAGGCAAATGCTTATTCTTCAACATCTTTAATCAAATGTTGTAAATCAGGGTCGTTCTTTATCCGTTCCATTTCGTCCGTGACAATCTGTTGGACTTCCTGCTTGACCCGGTTGTAATTTGCCTGTATTTCTTCCTGCATCCGGTCGTTCCCGTTTTCGTCCCTAAAATCTATAATTTGGGGCAGTTTCTTGTAACTGGCTGTTTCCCGCTTCACTTTCTCGTTATCCACCACAATTTCAGCATGGAATATTTTCTGCTCTATCCGTTCATCGAAATTGTCGCTGACCGCACCCACAAACATACCCTGTGTGAGATTGGATATTTTACTGGGTGGTATCAGGCTATCCATCTGCGTGCTGATAGAGGTTGATTTGTCATTCCGGTTAATAGTCATGCTTTGCCGTTTTTGCAGTACCTTTCCGAAACGGTCTGAAAGCGTTTTTGCCGTTTCAGAAACCACCTGACCGGAAAAGATATTACCCACTGTATTTTCAATTACTTTGCTTTCCTTGTCCCCATAATCCCGGCGTAACTGGCTGAAATCCTGAAAGCCCAAACAGACCGCAACCTTGTTGCTTCGTGCCGTTGCTATCAGGTTATCCAGTCCCCGAAGATATACTGTCGGCAACTCGTCAATTATCACGGAACTTTTGAGTTGGTGCTTCTTGTTTATCAGTTTCACGATACGGGAATTATACAGTCCCAAAGCACAGGAATAGATATTTTGGCGGTCGGGATTGTTGCCTACTACCAATATCTTAGGTTCTTTCGGGTTGTTTATATCCAGTGAAAAATCATCACCTGTCATTACCCAATATAGGGCGGGTGAAATCATCCTTGAAAGCGGGATTTTAGCACTTGCAAGCTGCCCCTGCAACTGGTCTTGCGCATTCGATTCCCATGCGTCCATGAACGGTGAAAGGTAGTTTTCCAGTTCGGGGTAACTGGTTAAAATTGTGAACGTATCGGCATATTTCTTGTTCAGAAATTCAATGGCGTGCGGGAATGTACAATACTTGCCACCCTGATAGATTTTCAAAAACCATATTATAGAAGCGAGCAGGATAATCGGGCTTTCCACAAAGAAATCTCCCTGCTTGGTTATCCAACTGCGGTTCAAATTTAACATGATTGTATAACTGGCTTCGTATGCGTCTGATATGTCCGTCATAAACGCCGGATTTATCGGGTTGCATCGGTGGCTTTTACGTGGGTCGTCAAAGTTAATCATGTAGAATTTAGGCTTCACCTTATACCCGTCTAAATGGCTGATTAAGTGATTGTAAGCTATCTCCGAAAGGTCAGGAAATTTGTAGTCATAAATATAAACAGCAAAGCCTTTTTCGATTTGCTGTTTTATGTAATTATTGACTATCGCATACGATTTTCCCGAACCGGGTGTGCCTAAAACCATGCTTGCCCTGAACGGGTTTACAACGTTTATCCATCCGTCATTCCATTTCTTTTTGTAGTAGAACCGGGTCGGCAGGTTGATGGAATACTCGTTTTCTATCAAGCGTGTTTCCTGTGCAAAACTTTCATTCTCGGTATTAAACACGTCATCCATCAGGTTATTTTTCAACAGGCGGGAAATCCATACTCCGGCAGCCAACAGGGAAAGATACCCGGCTGTCATGGTAAAGATATACAATGCCGTGTTTGCTGCCAGTGGCAACGGCATAACCAACAGCCACCAGTTTAGGAAAAACAGGATAAAACCTATTGTCAGGAATACATAAATTTTGTTCCATGTGATTTTTTCCTCTTTCACTCCTTTTGTACCCAAACAGGAAAGGGCAAGGAATACCACCGAAAAAAGTTTGGTGTACAGGATATTGGAAAACAGCCCGGCGGTACGCTGGAAGTTCAGCAGGATTTTATCGACTACCCCGATATTGATACCCCACTCCCGGAACGACTGGTAACAAAACCAGTAAATGTTTATCACTACAAATAAAATACTGATTGCCCGCATAAAGTCCATGACTTTTGCCAGTCCTCTTAAATCATCTTCGTTCTGCATAATTGAATTTTTAGGATTACTAAATACGTTTTTGTTTCTTCTTCTTTTTCTTTTTAGGTTGTGGAACTTGGCTGTTATCGGGCGGTGTATCATTCCCGCCGGATAACAAGCCGAACAGTCCGGCAACAGCTTTACCCGTCCCCTCTGAAAGATGCCCGGTCGGGTTATACCCTTGCGTATGTTCCTGCATTTCCGCTTTGCTGTTTCCCGTAGCAAGAGTACGGGAGCCAGTAAACAGGTCGTTGAACACATTGGCGGAAAAGTCCTTTCCCAACCGTGACCCGTTCAGGACGGTACGGCTTTCATGGTCGATGAATGTTACACCGTATATCCTGCCCGTATCGTTTTGCCGGAACAATACATCTATGCCTTTCCCTTTCAAGTCCGTAATAAACTGTTCCCGATTGCGGGCAGATTTCATCACTGTACCAACCGTCCGGCGGGTACGCTCTTTCAGGTTCTTGTCCTGAATGTCCTTTGCGGATTTCTTGATGTGCCTTTGGATGGCTTCGTAACCTACCGATTTTCCCAAAGAAGAAGATTTGAACGGGTTTCCCTGCTTTTCTCCTTTGTCATTGGTAGCCGAATAGACAATGCCGTTATAAGGTTTGCCGTTCACTTCTCCTTTCACTTCTTCCGCCTGTACATTATATATAGATAGCAACGCTTTGTACTCGGTGAAACTTTGGAAACGGTAAGCTCCGGCAAGGGCTTTCACCGTATTGGATAACTGGTGCTTTACGTCCCCTGCCCGGTAGTCCACCTTTTTAAGCTCCGGGCGTTCGGCTGCCTGTTTTTTTTCTGCCGGATGCAGCCCGTACTTCTGTTCCAGTTCACGGGTGATTTGCTTGCTGCGGATATGCTCGAACTTGTCGTTTATCTTTTTACCCGTATCATCTACACGGATGGAAACGATATGTATATGGTGTCTTGCAATATCTTCGTGCTTGTAAACCATATACGGCTGATTGCCGTACCCCAGCTTATCCATATACTCTTTGGCAATATCCGCAAGCTGGCTATCGGAAAGCACATCGTCCGGGTGCGGGTTCAGGGAGATATGGATAATCGGCTTTTCCGTTTTCAGGTCTGCGGGCAGGTGCATATCGAAACATTCCATACACCGCCGGATGCTGAAATTTCCGTCCTCGCTCTCAAACATACGGTTACTTAAAAGTACCTTTCCCTGCTGTTCATCCACCTTGTTTTGGTTGTAAGCGAGCGCACCAAACAGGGAACTGCCTACACTTATCTTTGCAACCATCTTGTTTCAAACTCACGGGTCAGTTCAATAATTTGGCGATTCAGGTCGGCAAGTTCCATCGTTGCCTTTTCCAGTTTATAGAGAAATGCGAGTGCTTTCTTTTCTGAAAAATTGGTATTGAGAGCCTTTACCACCTGATTGTAATTCACGGCGATACCCCTGTATTGGGAATATAAAGCGGTCAGCCGGGTATAATATTCGACCGCCGCCTTGTCGATTTTTATCACTTTGAACGGTTCGCCGAAGATGCGTGCAGTGATAAAGTGTGCTTTCGTGCGCATACCCGACTGGTCGAACAACGCCAAAAAGCGGGCGTGGTCTATCGCATTGAAGCTGATAGAGTACCGGAACACTGCCGGGTCTGCTTTGGGCTTGCGTCCTGCGCCACCCGGACGGGGCGCATTTTCATTTTTTTGTTTCATGCTTCTTTTTTTTTAAAGGGTTACGACTTCGGAGTGACCCTATCCCGGCTTCGTCCGGGCAAGGCGTTCAAAGCTGCTGAAAGAATTTCAAGCAGCTTTGAACACACCTTGCTATTTGCCAGTGCAAATAAAAATCCGCCTACGGACGGATTGGAGTTAGCGGATATTGGAACGCTCCCGGCGGCGGGGGCTTGGTTAGCCTGACCGATACCTTTCGGTTGCAAAGTAACAGGTATTAAAGATGCTGTGAAATAGTGGGTTATAGGACAAATAAGGACAAACGGGGACATTTGAGGACACCTTTCAAAAGGGGCTGTTTTTCTACGTTTATTTGTCCCGGATTTAAGAAAGAAAGCAATATGGACGGATGGAAATATGCAGCGAAATGCAGACGGAAAGAAAGCGGATTTGAAAACTTGAAAACAAGATTTCAAGATTGCAATCTTTCAAGAAAGCAGGAAAGCAAACCGGATGGAATGATTGAAAGAAAACAGTCATTCAATCGGGAAAGTAAACTGTCTGCAAAGAAAGCAAGCTGCCTTTGTGGAATGAATGAAAACAAAGAAGCAGGAAAGAAAACAATCTGTCTTTGCAAAAAAACAGAAATCAGCCCTGCTTTCCTGCTGGCAATATGGAACGAAAGAAAACCATCCGTTCATCTGAATGGATGGAAAACAATAAAGATGTATCACTATAATTCAGTATTACAATGAAGAAAGAAACCTTGTATGTGGCTTTCTCCACCCAAAAGGGCGGGGTCGGCAAAACAACGTTCACTGTCTTGGTGGCAAGTTACCTGTATTACCTGAAAGGGTATAATGTGGCGGTCGTGGATTGCGACTACCCGCAACACAGTATCAGTGCCATGCGCAAACGGGATGCCGAACAAGTGAACGGGGATGATTATTACAAACAGCTTGCCTTTCACCAGTTCAAGACACTGGGAAAGAAAGCGTACCCGGTGCTGTGCAGTTCGCCGGATGAAGCGATAAAAACGGCGGATGAATTTCTTGCGTCTGCCGGGTCAGATTATGATGTGGTCTTTTTCGACCTGCCCGGAACGGTGAACAGTGAGGGTGTTATCAACTCCCTTTCAGGAGTGGATTATATTTTCACTCCCATAGCCGCCGACCGGGTGGTATTGGAAAGTAGCCTTTCCTTTGCGGTGGCTATCCATAAACTACTGGTAAAGAATGAAGCGTGCCGACTGAAAGGGCTGCACCTGTTTTGGAACATGGTAGATGGACGGGAAAAAACAGACCTCTACACCCTGTATGAGCAGACCATCGGGGAACTGGAACTGCCCCTTATGAACGTATTTATCCCGGACACCAAAAGGTTTAAAAAGGAACTGGACGCACAGCGTAAAACCGTGTTCCGTTCTACGCTGTTCCCCGCAGACAAACGGCTGGTAAAGGGCAGCAACATGGAAGAACTGATAACCGAAATCGCATACCTTATAAAACTGTAACGATATGGCAAAGCAAAGCGGCGGGAAACCGCAAATTGACGAGGATTTTATGAAAGAGATTATTTCACAGGGCTTACCCGTGAAGAAACAGGAAACGCCAACAGTGACGGTGAAAACGGAAATAGAAACACCGGATAAACCGGACGATAAAACGGGTACAGTGGAAACGGCAGATAAACCGGAAATCAAGGCAGAACCAAAGGAAGAAAAGGCGGTGAAAGAACCTGCCCGCCGGAAAAAGAACACTCCGGGCGATTACCGGGAAACCTATTTCATGCGGGTGGACTTGACCGACCGCCAGCCGTTATACGTCAGCCGTACCACCCATGAAAAGCTAATGAAGATAGTAACCGTTATCGGCGGACGCAAAGCAACCGTGAGCAGCTATGTAGAAAATATCCTGCTCCGGCATTTCGACCAGTTTCAGAACGAGATAAACGAACTGTACGAAAGCAAATTTGAAAAGCCGTTCTGATATGTTGAAGTGGTTTATTATCGGAACACTCCTGTATTACGCCATCCTCTTATGGCGATACCGGGATAGCTTGGGAACATGGTTCACGGGCGGGAAAAGAGAACCGGAGCAGCCGGAGAACAAACCGACCGAAAAAGTGGGAAACGGTGATTGTCTTGTAGGTGCAAGCCGTTACCGGATGGGACAAATGAGGACAAACGGGGACATCTTAGGACACCTTTCAAAAGGGGTTGATAATGCTTCTATATTTGTCCCGCAAAGCGATGAAACGGTGATAGAAACGCCTGCTCCGCAAGCGATTGAAACCGAATTTGAAATGGAATTTGGAACGGAAGACGTGCAAGAAACGGACGTTTCGCCGGATGAAATCGAAGCGGAAGAAATCGCCTGTTACATGGGGGACGGTGAGCCTGAAATGGCACAGGGCATCACGCTGGGGGAACTGGGGCAAATGGTTCAGGTCATTCAGATAAAACAAGCGTCCGACACGGAAGAACGGCAAGCGGTGCAGACCATCTGCCGGACGGAAACAAACCTGTTTCACTCGCTGGTGGAACAGATTAACGGGGGCAGGTCACGGGTGGCAGAACTTTTACAGAAACATGAGATACCCGTGCCCGCCATCGTCCCGGCTGCCGGAAGTAATGAAATGGCAGACTTTAATATGAACGATTTTCTTTAGTGATAAACTTTAAATAATAAGATGATGAAGCAAAGAGATTACGGTTAAAAAGCAAACCTTTCCGAACACGGGGAAAACTCCCCACAACCACAAAATTTTCAATTATTATTCATTCTGCCGGGCGGACTATCCAATCGTCCGGCAATTAAAAAATCAAGTATTTATAATGAAAAAGAAAGTTCTCTTTTCGGCAGTCGTTCTTTGGGCTGCATCCTCCGCTTTTGCACAGGGTAACGGCATGGCGGGTATTACAGAAGCTACCAACATGGTAACCAGTTATTTCGACCCGGCGACAAAATTAATTTACGCTATCGGTGCGGTGGTCGGCTTGATTGGCGGCGTGAAAGTGTATGGAAAATTTTCTTCGGGCGACCCTGACACCAGTAAAACGGCGGCTTCGTGGTTCGGTGCGTGTATCTTCCTGATTGTCGCTGCCACCATCCTACGTTCATTCTTCCTCTAAAAGAAATGGGCTATGGCAGACTATCCGATTAACAGGGGAATAGGCAAGCCAGTTGAGTTTCGGGGGTTGAAAAGTCAATATCTTTTCATTTTTGCGGGCGGGCTGTTAGCCCTGTTCGTGCTTTTCATCATCATGTATATGGTAGGCATTAACCAGTGGGTGTGCATCATCTTCGGCGTTACTTCGGCAACGCTGCTTGTATGGCTCACATTCCGGTTAAACGAAAAGTACGGGACGCACGGGTTAATGAAATTGTCCGCACGCAAAAGCCACCCTTTCCATATCATCAACCGCAAAGCCATATCCCGATTATTCCATTTAAAACAAGCATCGAAATGAGAAATATATTAAAAGCTACCACGCTGGAAAACAAGTTTCCACTGTTCACGGTGGAAAACGGGTGCATCGTTTCCAAAGATGCTGACATAACGGTGGCGTTCCGGGTGGAACTGCCCGAACTGTTCACCGTCACGGCAGCCGAATACGAAGCGATACATTCCGCTTGGAACAAGGCGGTAAAGGTGCTGCCCGATTACAGCATCGTACATAAACAGGACTGGTTCATCAAAGAAAACTATACGCCCGACATCCAAAAGGATGATTTGAGTTTCCTTTCCCGTTCCTTTGAACGCCATTTCAATGAAAGACCGTTCTTAAACCATACCTGCTATTTGTTCCTAACGAAAACGACAAAGGAACGCAGCCGGATGCAAAGCAATTTCTCCACTCTCTGCCGGGGCTTCCTTGTACCCAAAGAGATAAAGGACAGGGAGACGGTCACAAAGTTTCTTGAAGCGGTGGGACAGTTTGAAAGCATTATGAACGATAGCGGTTTCATCACCCTTACACGCCTGAACTCGGACGAAATCACCGGAACAAGGGAAACGGCAGGTATCGTGGAAAAATACTTTTCACTCTCACAGACCGATACCACCACACTGAAAGATATTTCACTGGGTGCTGACGAAATGAAGATTGGCGACAATATCCTTTGCCTGCATACCCTTTCGGATGCGGAAGATATGCCGGGCAAGGTGGGAACAGATACCCGCTATGAAAAGCTATCCACCGACCGGAGCGATTGCAGGTTATCTTTTGCTTCTCCGGTGGGCGTGTTGCTCTCCTGCAACCATATCTATAACCAGTATATCTTCATTGACGACCATACGGAGAACCTGAAACAGTTTGAAAAAATGGCTCGCAATATGCACTCCCTTTCCAAATACAGCCGTGCCAATCAGATAAACAAGTCGTGGATAGAGGAATATTTGAATGAAGCCCATTCGCAGAGGCTTATCTCCGTGCGATGCCATTGCAATATCATGGCGTGGAGTGACGACCGGGACGAACTCAAACACATTAAAAATGATGTGGGGTCACAGCTCGCACTTATGGAGTGCAAGCCACGCCACAACACCACCGACACGCCGACCCTGTTTTGGGCGGGCATACCCGGCAATCAGGCGGACTTTCCAGCGGAAGAAAGTTTCTATACCTTTATAGAACAGGCTCTTTGCTTGTTCACCGAAGAAACGAACTACAAAAGTTCGCTTTCTCCCTTTGGTATCAAGATGGTGGATAGGGTCACGGGAAAGCCGTTGCACATTGATATTTCAGATTTACCCATGAAGCGGGGTATTATTACCAATCGCAACAAGTTTATACTTGGGCCGAGTGGTAGCGGCAAGTCATTCTTCACCAATCACATGGTGCGCCAGTATTACGAACAAAATGCGCACGTGCTATTAGTCGATACCGGAAACAGTTATTTGGGGCTGTGTGAAATGATAAACCGGAAAACGCACGGGGAAGATGGGATATATTTTACCTACACCACTGAAAACCCGATAGCGTTCAATCCTTTCTATGTGGAAGATGGGGTATTTGATATTGAGAAAAAAGAGAGTATCAAAACACTTATCCTGACCCTGTGGAAAAGGGACGATGAAGCACCCACACGGGCGGAAGAAGTGGCTTTGTCGAACGCTGTTAGTTCCTATATCGGACTGATTACCAAAGACAGTTCCGTTACTCCCTGCTTCAATACGTTCTACGAGTATGTGAGGAATGACTACCGGGCGCACCTGCAAGAAAAGAACGTCCGGGAAAAGGATTTTGATATAGATAACTTCCTGAATGTGTTAGAACCTTACTACAAAGGGGGCGAATACGACTACCTGCTGAACTCCGACAAAGAGCTTGATTTACTACATAAACGCTTCATTGTCTTTGAGTTGGATAATATCAAAGACCACAAAATCCTATTCCCGATTACGACCATTATTATTATGGAAGTTTTTATAAACAAGATGCGTAAATTAAAGGGTATCAGGAAATTAATATTAATTGAAGAAGCGTGGAAAGCGATTGCATCGGCGAATATGGCGGATTACATAAAATACCTTTGTGCGCCCGTAAAGGTTGCATCGTAAACATCTCTTTGGCAAGAGATTAGGAAAGTGTTCTTTGAAAAATAACCTATCATCAGCCGACTTATCTGTTTTCGGGAAAACT
>NZ_QUDI01000074.1:0-10669 GCF_003477465.1 Parabacteroides sp. AF48-14 | reverse complement strand
AACTATATATAAAAAAATGCACTATGTATTTATATTGCTCAACTATTAATTAATTCAATTGCAATATTTCATATTTCCTTTTGACTCTCAATTATTCCATTTTCTTTTATTGTTAATAAATTGCTATGATTATTTCGGTCGTTATCCTGATATTTAAGACGAATAACAGAACCTTGTATAAGAGGGGGGTATTTCTGTAAAATTTGGAAATCGGCATCTTTATAAGTTCCTTTAAAATAATTAACAACTTTAGTCTTTAAGGTGAATTTGTCAAATGGTTTCAAATTGTTGATTTTGGGTAAGTCTTCAATATAAGAAAATTTTACACCACTAACATATTCTATAGATACATTATACACCGGAGTCTCAGAGTTATTCACTAATATGAGTTCATAGCTCCAATCTAACTTATAATGCATAGGAAGATTCTGCACCTCACTCATTTCTATTGTTTTGTTACCGTATTTATTCAATATTTCGGTGGAATAACCATTAAAAACACGTCCAGAAGTATCATAAATCAGTTCTGCTTCTAATATGGGAAAAGCTGTAGAAGATAGAGCTACTTTTCCTCTTTTCTCTTTTATTTCCTGCTCGGCAACTGTTTTCCATTCTTGCAAAAGTTTCACTGGATAACTTACTGGATCTTTATCAATTATTCTAGCACAGTTTTCACAAAGCCAAATTCCATTAGAAATTCCAGATCTATCTGCCGGAGACATATTTGCATCATAACGAGGACCACCAATAGCTGCAGCCGTTATATGTGCAGCAACACCAACATTAGCAGACTTCTCTGGATTTGTATGGGGACCTATTGTTGGAACTCTACAAGAAGGACATGAGCAAAGGAAACCAACTCTTTCTGCTAATGTTCTTTTTATTTTTGCTGAAAAATCATCTCTATTATCTGCAACCATAATTATTGTAACATAAATTAAATACTTTCTATTTTATAGCATTTCCATCTTTTCCTTTAGGGATTATACCAACTTCTGTATTTATTTCATCATAGTTAACTGCTATTACTCCAATAAAACCATTCTGAATATCTAGATGTTGATATAATGTAAAATAAGGATTTATTTCTTCATAATTTCCAATTCTATCAGTCAAGAATTGGGCTAGACTTCGTTTAGGAAGAATTAACATCCCCCCTATTAAACTTTTCTGAATAATACCAACAGCTATTTTATTTAAAGCTCTATGTGAAGAAGATATATTCCCAGTTTCCCACTCCACTGCAAATACACCTTGCGGAATATTTTTAATTACATCAATGGGGCCTGGATTAATTCCATTAACACAAGACATCTGTTGTTCAGCCTGCCAACCTTTACTTTGTAGATATGTTACAAAATTTTTCTTAATAGGAACAACCCCATTGCCTTTTCTTACAGGATTTATCAAAAAGCGGTCTTTACTTCCCCATGTAACATGCTGAATAGCAGAATGCAATTCTTCCATAATAGTGCTAAAATATGGACTTTGCGCAAAATCCCCCTTAGCTAATAAGGCAATTTCTTTATCTATTTTCATATTGCTTCTCAAATAATTCAAGTAAATATGATAGACTCAAATCAAAAGCTTTTGATATTTTAAAAAGAGTCATCAAGGTTGGCTGTCTATGTCCACGTTCTAACAAGGATATGTATGTTCTATCCAATTGGCAGAGTTCTGCTAACCTTTCTTGGGAAATTTTCTTATCGGTTCTTAGCGAATAAAGAAAAACTCCAAAGTTTTTTATCAAACAATCTTCATTCATATTGTTTTTTTTTGCAAATTTGCAAACTATAGTCACGATAATCCACGGACTATAGTCTGAATTTATTAATATATAGAAGAATATGAAGTCATTTTATGAAGCAATAGGCATATTAAACAAAGATAAGAAAGAAAAAGATCAAGTCTCTATTTTGTTAAATACTCCATTTGAAATGTTAGAGTATTATAACAAAAATCATATACTTCCTGACTCTGGAGTATTGTGTAGAATAGAACAAAAGCTGGGTATTTCCAGATTTGATATAATGCTGAAAATGGGAATATACACACAAGAATTGAAAGAGCATATTAGCAATACCCCCTCTCTCTTATCATTAAATAAAGAAATAAATATCACAAATAACATTCCTATAGAATTGGCATTTGAGACTAAATTAGGAAAGCTATATCATGGTGATTGCTGTGATTTACTATCCACAATTGGAAATGAAACATTTGATTTAATTTTTGCAGATCCTCCTTTTAATTTAGACAAATTATATCCCTCTAATATTAATGATAATCTTAAACAATCTGAATATATAGGATGGTGTGAGAAGTGGCTGGATGAATGTATAAGGACTCTCAAAGTAGGAGGAAGTCTCTTTATCTGGAATCTCCCTAAATGGAACACTTATCTTTCCAAATATTTAAATGAAAGATTAACATTTAGACATTGGATCTCAGCAGATATAAAATACTCATTACCAATCAATGGTAGACTGTACCCATCTCATTATTCATTATTATATTATGTAAAAGGAGAAAAGCCGAAAACATTTAAACCAGATAGACTACCTATGGAAGTTTGCAGTAAGTGTTTTAATGAAATAAAGGATTATGGAGGATATAAGAATAAAATGAATCCTTTAGGGATAAGCCTTACCGATGTGTGGTATGATATTCCCCCTGTACGTCATTCAAAATATAAAGCAAGAAAAGATGCGAATGAGCTATCTGTCAAATTATTAGACAGAATCATTGAAATGTCCTCAAATATCGGCGATACTATTTTTGATCCATTTGGAGGAGCAGGAACTACATACATTACAGCTGAGATTAAACAAAGGAAATGGATCGGAGTAGAAATAGGACCATTAGAAGATATTATCAATCGTTTCCAAAATATTCAAACTGACAGAAGTCTGATTTTAAAATACCGGGATAAATACAATCATCTATTTCCTCCTGTAATAGAAAAGAAAAGGATAGAAAAGAATTTATGGACGTGTAAAAAAGAAGAATGATATTGGTGAAATCCATTTATGAATGCTTATGCTAAATTCTTCATATTATAATCGTGTTTCGTTTATCAAAAATATACCTCTTATTATCTAAAAAATATATTGCTGAATAAAAAACTATCTCATTGGTGGATTATTTAGAATCAAATGTTTTTTTGGTAATTATCAAGAAATAACTATCTTTGTCTTTAGTATTCTCCATAAGCAAACTACCGCAAAAGTATGTAGCAAATCAGTGGGTTAAATCATGGGATATGCCTGAAACTAAAAATATAAAGTTTTAAATATCAGCGTGGTAACTCCCTTAGGAGAATCCCAGACGATATTGAAACAATGAGATATTTGAAAATAGGATCGTTCTTATAGCGAGCAAAACGATAAAACATAATCGTGTGCTAAATCATGTGGATTCCCAAATGAAAGAAACTATAAAATGGTGATAATCAGCAGAGAGAAGATAACAGTTCTCTTGCTGGTGCACCACTGAAAATCAAGCAGTTACAGTAAAACGTAACTGTCTTTTTTGTGCATTTTCGGTGGTTTTTCCCATCAAATCCTATTATTTTCTGTGTTTTTCGTGTTGGTTCACACAAGCCATGTAAACCGAGATGTAAACCATGAGTACAACAGTCAGCATGAACATGCCTTTTTTGAATTAGTATATATTCTTTCAGGAACAGGCTTCCAATGGATTAACAACAATATGTTTCCTTATCATGACGGACATTTGTTTATGATTACTCTCGGAGATACGTATTCTTTTTCTGTTTTCGGTGCTGAAAATATCCAAATTAATAAGTTTTTCAAAAAGTATAGAGGATGCAAGCCCCTCTAATTTCAGAAAGAACAATTTGAAGTAAACCATATACATATCCTTGTTTTTAGAGTTATTGAAACAATTGAAATGACTATTTTTGCATTATATTTATAGATGTCTATGACAAATACAGAAACCATACAATCACTCATCGATAGCGGAGAAGGCTATAATGTAGAGTTCAAAGTTCGTGTTCCTTCAAAGGTTCGTGAACTAACAGAAGAAATTTGCGCTTTCGCTAATGCAGACGGAGGATATTTACTCATTGGTGTAGATGATAACGGGCAGATTATTGGCACAGATTTAGAGAATGACAAACGTTCAGCTATTCAAGGCTCTATCAGTGAAATATCTCCGGCTCTCCATTGTGATATGTATGCGGTAAATATCGAAGATAAGACAGTTTGGGTAATTGATGTTCCGTCAGGGAAAGATAAACCTTATATATTTTCCGGTTCTATCTTTGTGCGTGAGGGAGCAAACTCACAGAAACTTCGTACTGTCGAAGAAATGCGCAGCTTCTTTCAGGAATGCAACAAGATATTCTTTGATGCTATTCCTTGCTCATGGTTCAATATCTACACAGATGCAGACGAGCAAGCAATAAAAGACTTTCGCACGGAAGCAAAGCTAAGTCCATCGACTGCCAACAAACAGATATTTGAGAATTTGGAACTGTTTACGGATAAAGGAGTAGCCAAGAATGGAGCAGCCATGTTCTTTGGGAAACAACCTGAACGGAAGTTTCCACACGCAGTAACAAGATGTGTCCTTTTCAAAGGAACAACCAAAGTATATATCATTGATGATAAAACCTTTGGCGGTCCACTATACCAGCAATATTTGCAAGCTATGGCATGGTTGGAAAGTAAACTCCAAGTCGCTTACAAAATTGAGGGAGCAGGACCAAGAGAAGAAATTTGGGAAATCCCTCTTACTGTGTTCAAAGAAGCCATTATTAACGCCCTCTCACATCGTGATTATTACGAACAGGGAGCAACCATTACAATAGAAATGTTTGATGACCGGGTAGAGGTTTCTAATCCCGGAGGGCTTTTGCCTATCGTAGCTAAAGATTTCGGGCACAAGAGTATGACACGTAACCCGTTAATCTTTGGATTATTTACCCGCATGCATTTGGTTGAAAGGGTCGCATCCGGTATTCCTCGTATGCAGGAAGCTATGAAAGAAGCCAATCTTCCTAAACCTGAATTTCATACGGATGGGATATTTACGGTAATGTTTAAACGACAAACAAAGAACTATGCCAACTATGACACCAAAAATGACATAGTAAATGACATAGTAAATGAGAATGAACAGGCTGTTATTGATTTGTTAAAAACGAAGCCGGGATTAAATGCCTCGGAAATAGCAGAAAATATTTCAAAAAGTTGGAGAACAACAATGCGCTATCTTAAATCCCTTAATGAGAAAGATATGATAGAATTTAAAGGCGCACCCAAGACAGGAGGATATTTCCTGAAAAACGGTGTTACTATCAAATAAATCTCTATCTTTGCATTCAGAAATCGTACCCAAGATACAAACTTGTGTTGAACGGTGCAAAGCTGTAAAAACCTTATTCAAGGAACTTACATCGTAGTAAAATAACTTATTGAAAAATAGTGCCATATCAAACCATTTTCGGCTGCTGGTGGTACCACTTAACAAGAGTCATAGAAAAAAGAAAATCCCTGAAATACATTGTGTTTCGGGGATTTTCTTTTTAAGGCCAATCCCCTTAAAAGCGCAAAAAACGGCAGTTTATAGAACATTTCTCTTTGTTCATTCATATGCTTTTTTTCGGTGCAGAAAAAGCAAACCTTTTGCTCTAAAAATGTATATTTGTCAATCAATTAAGATGTAACAAATGAAATCGATACCTCTATACAAGTTTTATAAAAGATTCAGAATAACAATAAACAAACCGGATCATCCGATCCATTTAAATCTAATAATATGTCAAACAGGATAATTGAATACATCTGCATTTTCTCGATCTCCATTATAGTAATGCCTTTTTCTCTATCTGCAAATGACGGTGCCGTTTTGGTTTCCGGCGATGTATCGATAACGGTGAAAGCCGTGGAAGGAGGGCTCTATAAATTAAATTTTTCTTATCAGGGAACCCCGATACCCACAATCAACCCGGATGCTACGATTTTTCTGGAATTAGCCGGCTCAAAGGAGCTTTCGGGAAACTATAGTTCGTGTGTGCTTAATAGCAATATGCTTACCTGTCAAGCATTGCTTACGACAAGCTTAGGAACGAGCTTTAATGTTTCTGATATATATATTGCTAAAGGCAACGGAATCATTGAGCTCCAGCGCAAAATCCGATTATCAAACTCCAAAGCAGGCGATCGTTTCTTCAACTCCTTTTTCGGCTTTCGTACTGATGAGCAAGCAACGAATCTTACCCGGAATGAATATTTCATACCTGCCGTATGGTATAAAGGTAATTTCACTGTAACCGGGAATATTCCAGAGTATATCCCGCAGGTCAACGATACCTATTTTTATTATCGGGAAGATAGAATCACATTGCCTCTTGTTATGTTTCGCAATCCAAGAACGAATTTCACCCTTTCGATCATTCATAAAGATTCCAAATGCGAAACGGTTATCGCCGATGGAAACGGGATTGACACTTGTGCAGATTATCAGTTCGGTTCATTGGGTATAAAGAGAGAAAATAAAGTGATTTATACGAATTTTATATACCCCGGTTCGGAGGCTGAGAGACGAGGGGGACGCGGCCCACGCTATCATCCCATACAAGATGATTTAGTGCATGAATATAATCTGGAACTTTGTTTTTCAAGTGTAAATGACTATGCTACAGCAGTGAAAGACTCGTGGGGACATGCTTTCGAATTATACAATCCTACTATTTATCCGGTCGATCTCGATGTAACCTATAATGGTATCATCGAAACTTTAATGCATTATTATGGGGAAGACACGAGTATGGGAGGTAAGTACGATGCAGCGGGCTGGCCTTTCGAGGTAGACCTTACCACTTTTGAACCCAGGAACTATGATTATCAAATGGGGTTCGTAGGCATGCAGGTTGCAACCGGATATTATATCTATCGGGAAGGAGTGGAAACCGGCAATAACGATATGATAAAAAAAGGGGAAGCCGTGTTGAACTTTTGGGCATCGAAAAGCCAGACATCTTTAGGATTACCACGTGATTGGTATGATCCGGGTTGGTGGGGAAATACCGGCACTTTCCGCGACGGAAGCAACCTGCGTGTAAATACAGGAGGCATGGAAAGCCTGATTGCCGCTTGGGCGTTTGCCAAACGTAGCGGCATCGAAAAGCCCGAATGGCTGGATGCCTGCAAAAGATATGGCGACTGGCTTATAGATAACCAGAACGGAGATGGAAGTTATTATTTTTCTTATAATCATAGGGTCATAAATGCTCAGGGAAAACATCCGGTTACGGATTCAAATAAGTTTCTGACAATTTGTGCGGTCCGTTATTTGGTGGAACTTCATATCGCAGCACAAGCGGATAGTCCCGGTGATGATAAGTATAGGGAAGCGGCTGAAAAGGCAGGCGATTTTTGCTATAGGAATATACATAATACCTATACTTATGTTTCCTGTGTGATTGATAATCCCCAGACGTATGACAGCGAATCAGGCCAAATGGCTCTCAATGGATTCCTGGCCCTTTACGACCTGACGAAAGATGCTAAATGGCTGACGGCAGCCGAACAAGCTGCAACTTATACGGAAAGTTGGGTTCATTGTATGGAGATACCCGTTGAAAATGATAAGGGGAACCGCCCCACGAAATTCCCAAGAGACCGTAGCATCGTGGGGCAACACATTATTGCCATAGGACATGCAGGAGCAGACCTCGGGTTTGCATGGAGTTCCTTTGCTTTTTATCGCCTTTACCTGGAAACCGGCAATGAACATTACCTGAAAGTGGCACGCATCTCTGCCCATAATTCCAAACAGTCCATGAACTGGGATCAATCTCTTTTCCCCGGGCAGCAAAGGGGATTACAAATGGAGGTCTTCAATGTGAGTGGGCGTAGGCGCGAAAATGGGGCATTTACCTGTCTCAACTGGAATTATGCCGCACATCTTGACCCGATGTTCCGTTTCAAAGATGCCTTTGGCACACCGAATATGGAAGAAGTAGAGAAGATGAGTTGGGAAAATCGTAAATACTATAATGATATTTATTCACACGTACAGTCGGCAAACTGGGGGCAGGATATAGAAAAACCACAGTGATCGGTGAAGAACTTCATAAAAAGAAAAATCGCAGTAAAAAGTTATTCTACTGCGATTTTTTAATCATTGCTTATCGTTTCCGATAAACTATTTATTTCACTTCTTCAAAGTCTACATCAGTTACTCCACCATCCTGTTTGCCATTTCCGGCGTTGCCACCAGCCTGCTGACCGAAATCAGGACCTGGTTGTGCACCACCCTGTGCATTCTGTGCGTTGTACATTTCCTGGCTTGCGGCCTGGAATACGCTGTTCAGTTCTGCAGTAGCAGCATCAATGCCGGCGATATCTTGAGCCTTGTGAGCTTCTTTCAATTTATTCAAAGCAGCTTCGATCGGAGCTTTTTTGTCAGCCGGGAGCTTGTCGCCCAGGTCTTTCAACTGTTTTTCAGTTTGGAAGATCATACTGTCGGCCTGGTTCAGCTTGTCGATACGTTCTTTTTCTTTCTTATCGGCTTCAGCGTTAGCCTGAGCTTCTTCTTTCATACGTTTTACTTCATCGTCGCTCAATCCGCTGGATGCTTCGATACGGATGCTCTGGACTTTACCGGTACCTTTATCTTTCGCAGAGACGTTGAGGATACCGTTTGCGTCGATATCGAAAGTAACTTCAATCTGAGGCACGCCACGCTGTGCGGCAGGTATTCCATCGAGGTGGAAACGTCCGATCGATTTGTTGTCTTTAGCTAATGAACGTTCACCCTGCAATACATGGATTTCTACGGAAGGCTGATTGTCAACGGCTGTCGTAAATGTTTCAGACTTCTTTGTAGGAATAGTAGTGTTAGCTTCAATCAACTTGGTCATAACGCCACCCATTGTTTCGATACCCAATGACAATGGAGTCACATCCAACAACAGAACGTCTTTTACCTCACCTGTCAACACACCACCTTGAATAGCAGCACCTACAGCTACCACTTCGTCTGGGTTAACACCTTTGGACGGAGCTTTGCCGAAGAACTTCTCAACAATAGCCTGTACGGCCGGGATACGTGTTGAACCACCTACCAAGATTACTTCGTCGATGTCGGAAGTACTCAAACCTGCATCTTTCAAAGACTGGCGGCACGGTTCGATACAAGCCTGGATCAGGCTGTCTGCCAATTGTTCGAATTTGGCACGAGTCAGTGTCTTAACCAAGTGCTTTGGAATACCGTTAACCGGCATGATATACGGAAGGTTGATTTCCGTGCTTGTTGTGCTTGACAATTCGATCTTAGCCTTTTCAGCAGCTTCTTTCAAACGTTGCAAAGCCATCGGATCCTTGCGCAGGTCGACACCTTCTTCGCGCAGGAATTCTTCAGCCAACCAGTCGATGATTACATGGTCAAAGTCATCACCACCCAGGTGAGTATCACCGTTAGTCGATTTAACTTCAAACACACCGTCGCCCAGTTCCAGGATAGAGATATCGAATGTACCGCCACCAAGGTCGAATACGGCGATTTTCATGTCTTTGTTCGTCTTGTCCAGACCATAAGCTAAAGATGCAGCTGTCGGTTCGTTTACGATACGACGAACATTCAAACCTGCAATTTCACCGGCTTCCTTTGTTGCCTGACGCTGTGCATCGCTAAAGTATGCCGGAACAGTGATAACGGCTTCTGTCACTTCCTGTCCCAGATAGTCTTCTGCTGTTTTCTTCATTTTCTGCAGGATCATAGCTGAGATTTCCTGCGGTGTGTATAGGCGCCCTTCGATGTCGACACGCGGAGTATTGTTGTCGCCACGTACTACTTTGTAAGGTACGCGGTTGATCTCTTTCTGTACCTGATCGTAGGTTTCACCCATGAAACGTTTGATAGAGAATATTGTTTTTTCTGGGTTGGTGATTGCCTGACGTTTTGCCGGATCACCTACCTTGCGTTCGCCACCTTCTACAAATGCAACGATTGAAGGAGTCGTTCTTTTACCTTCGCTGTTTGCAATGACAACCGGTTCGTTACCTTCGAGTACGGCAACACACGAGTTGGTTGTTCCTAAGTCGATTCCGATAATTTTTCCCATAATTTTCTTCTATTTTAATTGTTATTATTTTCCTTGTATTTGCTTTTCTCTTTCGAGCTGCACTAATTATCTTACAAATCGTATGCCAAAGTAACAAGGATGCCTTTGGAAAAGTTTAGCTGACAGAAAGTGTGACAATACGTCAGTTTTCGGATTGGCTTCTAACTAAAATGTGGTTTTTATTATTATATGTATGTTAGTGGGGAGAGGCAAAGGCATTCTGACAGCCTTTAAAATTAGTAAAGCAATCTCTATTGATATTGGTTCTATTCTGTACTCTAAAAGTGATGTGTACGAAACAAAGTTACATTAAATCTATGCTTAGTAACAGATTTGCATTCATATACCTCTTCCTGAAATACTTCTTTCCATGTAGTCCATAGATGAAATGAGCTTAAAACCGGTTAATGTGTGGATTTGGTAAATCATTATGAGAATCAGTTTTTGATAATAAAATATTGATGTATAGCTATTTGTGTTTTAAGATCGTGTAAATGTGATTTTAAAGTATATTTTTGATTTGAAGCGTGTAATGTGTTGAATATAAGAATTTTATGCTGATTGTAAATG
>NZ_QUDI01000073.1:0-11446 GCF_003477465.1 Parabacteroides sp. AF48-14 | reverse complement strand
AGATAAATTCAAGAATAATATTTCCAAGAATGGTTCTATAAGAATTGGTAATATAGAACTATTTTTCGAGAAACACAAAGTTGATAGCTTATATTATTTCCCAAAACAAAACATTGGTAACAATCAACTTAACAGCTAAATTTTGTTAGCTGAAACACATTATGTATCTTAATAAAATTCAATATGATATATATTCGTAAACAAACTTCACAGGAAATTGCAAATATAACCATAGTACAAGGAGAATCAATACAATTGTTTGGTACACAGGGCTATACTGTGAGTCAATTGCAATCCATTAATAAATTGCTTGGAATGAATGATTGTATGATATGTATTGATTGTGATTTAGGAATAAGTCAAGAAGATGAAGATTTGATATACAATCTCAATATTATTGAATTTTTGAGTAATGTACGGCATTTACTTGTCTCCAACTTTCCGCATAAAGCAGAATTGGATTCTATTGATTTTGTTCAATATACTCCATTACTGCAAAGTCTTTCAATTTTAGGTCTGATTAAAAGAAGCATATCATTGCAGAGCCTGCAAGAGTTAAAGTTCTTAGATACTCTTAATTTTGGAGACTATTTGGAAATTACTAAAAAACAACTTTCTGTCATTAACAGTTTGACAAATCTTAAAGAATTGGAGGTCAAAAAAATGGACGCATCGAGTCTGAATCCTAACTTCAATATGAAAAAGTTATCCATATTCTCCAAACTGACAAACGGGGAGTGTTTGCCTGACAAATTTCCGAATTTGGAATATCTGTATCTGAAAAGGCAGACGAAATGCTCGGATTTTTCGTGGATATCTAAATTGGTTAATCTGAAAAGACTTTATCTGCACTGGACTTTCAGTCTTGAGACCTTGCCAGACTTGTCAAAACTGAGCAACTTGGAATTGTTGGAGTTGGCAGGCTGCCCGAATCTGCGCTATGGTATAGACAGTGTCAGATATCTTCCGAAATTGCAGCGTTTTGTCGCAACGGAACTAACATGTCTAACAACCGAAGAGTTGGAAAAAACATTATTTCATCTGAAAACCTTGAAATCTGTATATATTTATTTCAGAAATAATAATGCAGAGAATAAAGCAATGGAAAAGTTAATGAAAAAATATAATTGGGTAAGTCATCCCAACTTATAAAGATACATAACAAGCGGCTTACCCTCCCCTGAAAAGGTCGGTTAGCCACCGGACATTACTAACAAGGGAAAAATAATATGTGTCAATACAAATCAATATGTAATCCTATAATAGAGCTTACAACACTTTTACAGAGTTGTGGTTTCACAATAGAAAAACAAGAACTTAAAGATTGGCATTTCAATGAGTTTGAGATTGTGATGAAAGGAAAGAAATTACAACTTCCAATGATAGATATAGAAGGTATAGAACAACATAGCGACAATATCTATTGTTGCAAATGTCATTGGTCTGTTGTAAAACTGATAATGAATTGACACAATAAAATGTTAGCAGCAAACAGCACTACTGCTTAAAGCGGAACGATGATGATGTTTCGGCTTCTGCCGTGAAATGGAAATTAGCCGATATGTAAGTAATCCCAGAGATAGAACCGATGCTTATTCTCCTGCCGTTTATCATGCCCAATGTATAAATCCGAGGTGAAACATCAGTGCGACATTCACCACAGTCAGAGCGATAGCGATAAGGACTATTTTGGCGAGCTTCCTGCCGGGATGTTTCATCTTTCCGTAATATTCACGGAGTGCTTCACGCTGCCCGGCTGTGTAGCGGAGCTGGCAGAACAAGTCGGGAAGAAAGCAGAGCATCATCACTACGGCAAAAGCAACAATCCAACTGAAATAGCGAAACATCAACGGTATTCCAAGCGGTACGAGTATGGCAAAGAGCCAGCAAAAGAACAACAGCATACGCCCGTTAAGGTTGGTATGCTCCCTTTCGTGCCATATCTCGGCTACATACCACATATAGTCGATGAAGCAGATCCGGTATTTGCGATTGTCCTTATCCATATCATTACAAAAATAATGTATTTTGCCCACTTAACCATTACTTCATGCCGAAAAACACCATACCCGATAAAAAGGACCTCGCCGGCTTGTTCTTGCCGACGGGGTATTTTTATCCTCACTTGTCCTTAATCAGATGCGACAGCTCCGGGTCTGCCTTGATGCGCCCGATCTCGTCGGCGACAATCTGCCTGACCTCGTTCTTGATGCGGTAGTAGTTGGCGTCGATCTGCTGCTGCATGGTGTCGTTGCCGTCCTTGTCGGTGAAGTCGATGATCTGCGGTATCTTCACGTAGCGGGCGGTCTCCCGTCTGACCTTCTCGTTATCCACGACAATCTCGGCATGGAAAATCTTCTGCTCGATGCGCTCGTCGAAGTTGTCGGCTACCGCCCCGACGAACATGCCCTGCGTGAGGTTAGAAATCTTGCTCGCCGGAATGAGGCTGTCCATCTGGGTGTTGATGGAGACGGAGGTCTCGTTCCGGTTGATGGTCATGTTCTGCCGTTTCTGCAAGACCTTGCCGAAACGCTCGGACAGTGTCTTGGCGGTTTCGGCAACTACCTGACCTGCAAATACATTGCCGACGGTATTACAGATTACAGCGGACTCTTTGTCTCCGTAATCACGCTTCAACTGGCTGAAATCCTGAAAGCCGAGCATGACGGCTACCTTGTTGCTTCGGGCGGTGGCAATCAGGTTATCCAGCCCACGCATATAGATGGTGGGCAGCTCGTCGATAATCACGGCGGATTTGAGCCGTTTCTTCTTGTTGATGAGCTTCACGATACGGGAGTTGTACAGTCCCAACGCCGCCCCGTAGATGCCCTGCCTGTCGGGATTGTTACCGACTACCAGCACTTTCGGCTCTTCGGGATTGTTGATGTCGAGGGTGAAATCGTCCGCCGTCATCACCCAATAGAGAGCCGGGGAAATCATGCGGGAAAGCGGTATCTTGGCACTGGCAATCTGCCCCTGCAACTGCTCCACCGCCGAGGATTCCCATGCGTCCATAAAGGGAGAAAGGTAGTTCTCCAGCTCCGGGTACGAGGTCAGGATAGGGAAAATGTCGGCGTACTTGCGGTTCAGGAACTCGATGGCATGGGGAAAGGTGCAATACTTGCCGTTCTTGTAGATTTTGAGATACCATATAATACTGGCTAACAAAATGATAGGCGATTCCACGAAGAAGTCGCCCTGCTTGGAAATCCACGTGCGGTTCAAATTTAACATAATCGTGTAGGCACTCTCGTAGGCATCGGATATGTCGGTCATGAAGTCGGGGTGGATGGGGTTACAGCGGTGGCTCTCCCTCGGATTGTCGAAGTTTATCACGTAGAACTTGGGCTTGACCTTGTAGCCGTCCAAGTGGGCGAGCAGGTGGTTGTAGGCTATCTCGGAGAGGTCGGGGTACTTGAAATCATACAGGAAGAGCGAATAGCCCTTCTCGATGGTCTGTTTTATGTACTGGTTGATAATTGCATAGGACTTGCCCGAACCGGGCGTGCCCAAGACCATCGTCGCACGGAAGGGATTGACAAGGTTGATCCATCCGTCATACGCCCTGCCCCTGAACCAGAAGCGGGTGCGGAGGTTGACGGAATACTCGTTCTCCTTCAGCTCGGTCTCCTGCATGAAGGATTCGTTCTCGACATTGAACACGTCTTCGAGCAGGTCGGTCTTCAGCAGGCGGGACATCCACAGCCCCGCCATGAGCAGGCAGATATACCCGGCGGTAAGGGTGGCGATATACAGCACGGTGCCCGCCGGAAGCGGCAGAGGAAGGGCAAGCAGCCACCCGTTGCCGAAAAAGAGCAGCAAGCCGGACACGCCGCAAAGGATGATCCTGCGCCACGTGATTTTCTGCTCCTTCACGCCCTTTGTGCCGAGGCAGCTAAGGGCAAGGAACAGCACGGAGAAGAGCTTCGTCCAGAGGATATTGGAGAACAGCCCGGCGGTACGCTGGAAGCCGAGCAATATCCTATCGACCACACCGATGTCGATGCCCCACTCCCGGACGGACTGGTAACAGAACCAGTAAATATTTACCACTACAAATAAAATGCTTATCGCACGCATGAACTCCATGACTTTGGCGAGTCCACGCAAATCGTCTTCGTTTTGCATAATTCGTTGAAAATTAATGATAAAACTTCGTTTTATTATGTATATGTACTTTTTCTTTTTGTCTTGACACAAAAAGAAAAAGATACCAAAAAGAAAAAGTCAAGACTGCATTTTCTCGCTACTCCACTTCGCAATTTTCGGGGACAAAAAGAACTCGCTACGCTCAAACAGCTTTTTGTCCTTATCCGAAAATCGCTGCGTTCCGCTTTACGCTGCGAAAATGAGGTCGGTATGCCATGCGGATGGGCATTGGGCATTGTTACTGTTGCCTTCCATATTTGCGTTTTTTCTTCCTTTTTCGGGGCGGTACGGGCTGGTCGCCGGACGCTCCGCCGGGTACGGGGGCAAAGAGGTTGAAGGCGGCCGCCACGTTCTGGGTGGTGCCGTCCTTGTGGTCGGGACGGTAGCCCGTGTGCTGCTCCTGCCATTCGGTGATGTGGGAATGTTCCGGCTGGTGCTGTTGTGATGCCAGTCCGGTGGTATCCTGCCCGGCGAAAAGGTCGTTGAACACGCCTGCGGAGAACTCCTTGCCCAGACGGGAGCCGTTGAAGACGGCTTTGGCGGCATGGTCGATGAGGTCGCCCCATAGATGCGCCCGGCATCGTTGGTGCGGAATACCACGCCTATTCCCTGCCGCATGAGTTCCCGCTCGAACTGCGCCCGGTCATGCCCTGCGGTCTGCATGGCGGCTGCAACCTTTCCGGCGGTGGCGGCGGCGACCTCCCTGTGGGTCTTTTCCCATGCGGCAGCGTTATGCATCCGCCTTTCGAGGGCTGCGACGCCCGCCTCCTTGCCGAACACGGAGGACTTGAAGGGCTTGCCGACCTTGTTGCCCTCCCTGTCGGTTGCCGAATAGGTCAAGCCGTGATACTCCCGCCCGCCGTATTCCCCCTTCACCTCGTCCACCGTGATGCCGTAAAGGGAAAGGACGGCACGGTATTCGCCCAATGTACGGAAACGCCACTCCCGGGCAATCGGGCGGATGACTCCCGCCAACTGCCCCTTGAGGTTGCCGTCCCCGTAACCGACGGGCGACAAGGGCAGCCCCTCCTTCCACTGCTTGGGCGTAGCCGGGACAAGACCGAACTGCCGTTCCAGCTCCCGGCATACCTTCATCGAACGCCCGTGCTCGTAGCTGTCGGAAATCGCCCGTCCGGTTTCGTCCACCCGGACGGAGACGATGTGCAGGTGCTCCCGCCCGATGTCGTTGTGGCGATAGACGATATAGGGCTGGTCGCCGAAGCCCATGCGCCGCATATACTCCTCCGCCAAGCTGACAAACTGCTCTTCGCTCAAGCAATCCTTCGGGTCGGGATTGAGGGAGATGTGCAGGACGGGCTTCTCGGTCTTGCGGTTGGCGGTCAGGTAGTCGCCGAACGAGCGGGAAAGATGCCCTATCGTGTAAGGATTATCGCCCTGCGGCTCGATAATCCGGCTGGTGAAAAGCACGTCGGCGTGCCGCTCGTCCACCTTCAACTGGTTGTAGGCAAGCACCCCGTACAGGCTGCTGCCATGCGAGATCTTGGCTATCATCGGACGGGGTATTTGCTTTGGAACTCCTCCACCAGTGCGGAAATCCGCTTGCTTAACTCGACCAGTTCGAGGGTGTGCCGCTCCAGCTTGTAGAGGAAAGCGAGGGCTTTCTTCTCCGAGAAATTGGATTTGAGCGCACGCACGCATTGGTTGTAGTTCGTGCCTATGGCACGGAACTGCGAGTGGAAAGTGGTCAGGCGCATGTAGAAATCCTGCGTCCCCTTATCCAGTTTAATGACCTTAATCTCCCTGCCAAAAAGTGCGGAAACGATAAACTCCGCCTTGGTCGCCTTGCCCGACTCGTCGAAAAGCGCGAGGAAACGGGCGTTGTCCCCGTCGTCCAGACGGAACACGTAGCGGTGGCGCATCTTGTCGGGCTTGGGCTTTCGCCCGTGGTTGCCCGCATACTTCTTCTGGTTGTCCATCATCCTGTAAAATTTTAAGTGAAACATGGTCTGAAAACGCCGTATGCCTACGGCTCTCCCCCGTGAGCAGCCCCCGACTCCGGAGGGGGATGCCACATCGAGGGGGCAAGGTGGTGGTGAGGCACGAAATTCATTTCGAGTGCCGCAGCACACAACTTGCCATTTTCGTTTGAAAATAAAATCCGTCCTGCCGGACAGATTGGGGATGCCCTTGCCTGCTGCGGAGTGCCGGGGCACTCCCTCGGGCGGTTGCCGCTCTTCTCCATTCTTACTCCATTTTGGTTTCCGCCTGCAAAGTAACAGCCCTTTTCCCGTCCGGACACCATGCCCGGATGCGACAAACCTACGGGTGGAAAGACAATGCACGACACACTGATAATCAAACGGATAAACTACCGGTATTTTGATATTCCTTTGCGCCGTGGAAGCGGTGAAACGACTGTCCGGATAGACAAGGAAACAACCGGATAGCCGACCGGACGGACAGCCGAACGGCTGATTGTCTTGCCGGACAAACGGACGGACAACCGGATAACCAGCCGGATGATCGGCTAAACAGCCAAACGGCTAAATGACTAAACGGCTAAACGGTCAAACGGCTGAACAGCCGGACAAGCGGACAGCCGGATGCCGGGCTGAATGTATGACCGGATGTCTGAACGAATGAACGGCAGAGTAGCTGAAAGGCTGACCGATTGAGTGAACAGAGAAGCGGCTGCACGGGCAGCCGGATGAATAACCAACAGAATGACGATATGGACAGACAGACATTGAACGTGGCTTTCGCCACACAGAAAGGCGGCAGCGGCAAGACGGCTATCACGGTGCTGGTGGCGGGCTACCTGCACTACCGCTTGGGGTGTCCGTTAGCGGTGATCGACTGCGACTTCCCGCAGTACAGCCTGTACGAGATGCGGGAACGGGACAGCCGGGCGGTACTGGAGAACGAATACCTGAAACGGGCGGCTTACGAACAGATGCGGCAGCCGGGGCGTGCCGCCTATCCGGTGCGCAAGTGCCGGGTGGAGCAAGCCCCCGACACGGCAAGGGAGCTGGCGGCGGAAGGCTGCTACGACCTGCTCTTCTTCGACCTGCCGGGCACGGTGAACTCGGCGGGCATCCTGCGCACGATCGCACAGATGGACTACATCTTCGCCCCGGTGAGTGCGGACAAGGCGGTGCTGGAAAGCACGCTCTCCTTCCTCGACGTGCTGCAACGGATGATGCTGGGCAAGGAGACGAGCCGTCTGAAGGGGCTTTACCTTTTCTGGAACCAAGTCGACAAGCGGGAAACGAGCGGGCTGTACGAGAAGTACGGGCAGGTGGTCGCCGACATGGGGCTGCCGATGCTGCAAACCCGCATCCCCGACACGAAACGCTTCCGCAAGGAGGCGGACGGCACGGGACGGACGGTGTTCCGCTCCACGCTGCTGGCTCCCGACAGGCGGATGCTGGCAGGCAGCGGCATTCCCGAACTGACCCGTGAGATAGCGACCATCCTCAAACTGGAAGGCTATGAAGAAACAGCGGAATGAGAAGCCCATCGACGAGGAGCTGCTGATGCGGATGATGGCGGGCGAGGCGGCAGGGACGGGAGAGCCGGGAACCGGAAAGGGGGAAACCTCCGTGCCGGTGGAGAAGGCGCAGGAAGGGAAGGCGGCGGAGACAAGACGGCGCAAGGGAAGGCAGGCGGACTACGAGACGACCTTCCTCAAGGGCATGGACATCCCCGCCCGCTACGGCAAGCCGGTCTATGTGAGGCGTGAGTACCACGAGCGCATCGCCAAAATCTCGGTGATGCTGACGGGCGGCAAGGTGTCGCTCTCGGCATACATCGACAACGTGCTGGCGCAGCACTTCGAGCAATACCGGGAGGAGATCGAGGCGGCATACGCCGGGAAACTGGAGAACCTCTTTTAAAAAGGAAGGAGGAAACGGCATGATACTGAAATTATCGCTCACCGTCCTGCTGCTCTATTACCTCGGCGTGCTGTGGAAATACTACCGGCAGGACATCGCCGGGATGTTCGGTACAGCGGAGACGGACGAAGACACGGACGAACCGGATCAGGAGCCGGGGCAACCGGGCGAGCCGTACACGGTCATGGGAGAAAGCACCTACCTGCCCTTCGCAGCGGAGGACGGGGAGGAAGCGGCAGCCGGAGCCGTGGACGAACCCGCAGCGGAGGACGACGGGGCGGACTACTCCGACATCGAGCCGGAGGAGGACGAGGAGGAGACGGACTATGAACCCACGCCGGAGGAGATCCGGGAACTGGAGGAGGACGAGGAATTAGGGGCTTATTACCCGGACGGCAACCCCGACTTCGCCACGGGGTACTCCTTCGATGACCTGAAAAAGGTGCGCCGGGTACTGGTGTCGGACGATGCGGGCGAAAAGGCGGAGCGGGAAGCCCGTGAGGTGCTGCCGTCCGTGATGGGGTCGGACATCTGGGAGGCGATGCTGGACGAGTTCGAGGGCGCACGTGAGCGTGTCGCCCGGCTGATGGACAACCATAATGTTTAATTAAAATTTTAAAGACAAATGAAACAGAAAAGAATCTTTTTTACGGCGGCCTGCATACTGGCTGCCGTGGGCGCAATGGCGCAGGGAAACGGGCAGGCGGGCATCACCGAAGCCACGCAGATGGTCACCTCGTATTTTGAGCCGGGGACGAAACTGATTTACGCCATCGGTGCGGTGGTCGGCTTGATCGGCGGGGTGAAAGTGTACGGGAAGTTCAGCGCCGGCGATCCGGACGTGAGCAAAGTCGCCGCAAGCTGGTTCGGAGCCTGCATCTTCCTGATCGTGGCGGCTACCATCCTCCGTTCGTTCTTCCTGTAAAACAGCGGACTATGGACTTGGAAATCAACAAGGGGATCGGCAGGAACGTGGAGTTCAAGGGGCTGGAAAGCCAGTACCTCTTCATCTTCTGCGGCGGTCTGCTCGCCGTGTTCGTGGTGTTCGTCATCCTGTATATGGCGGGCGTGAACCAGTGGGTGTGCATCGGCTTCGGCGTGGCTGCGGCTACGCTGCTGGTATGGCTGACCTTCCGGCTGAACGCCCGGTACGGCACGCACGGCTGATGAAGGCAGCCGCCCGCAGGCGGCATCCGAGGTACGTGGTGAACCGGCTGAAAATCCCCCGATTATTCACCTTTAAACACTGGCAAGAATGAGAAACGTAATGAAAGCGGCGACGCTCGAAAGCAAGTTCCCGCTGCTGGCGGTGGAGAACGGCTGCATCGTGAGCAAGGAGGCGGACGTGACGGTCGCCTTCAGGGTGGAACTGCCGGAACTGTTCTCCGTCACGGGAAGCGAGTACGAGGCGGTCCACTCGGCTTGGCACAAGGCGGTGAAGGTGCTGCCGGAGTATTCCATCGTGCACAAGCAGGACTTCTTCATCGAGGAGAAGTACCGGCCGGAAACGGACAGGGACGACCTTAGCTTCCTGAGCCGGAGCTTTGAGAGGCACTTCAACGAACGCCCGTTCCTGAACCACTTCTGCTACCTGTTCCTTACCAAGACGACGAAGGCACGGAGCCGTCAGGAAAGCACGTTCTCCACCCTCTGCAAGGGCAGGCTTGTCCCCAAGGAGATCGAGGACCGGGAGACGGTTACGAGGTTCATCGAAGCGGTCGGTCAGTTCGAGAAGATCATGAACGACAGCGGGCTGGTGACGCTGCGCCGCCTCACGACGGACGAGATCACCGGCACGGAACGGTCGGCGGGCATCGTGGAGAAGTACCTCTCGCTCTCGCAGCACGACACGACGGTACTGAAGGACATCCAGTTGAACCCGGAGGAGATGCGCATCGGCGACGACATCCTCTGCCTGCACACCCTCTCTGACACGGAAGACCTGCCGGGCAAGGTGGCGACGGACAGCCGCTACGAGCGGCTCTCGACCGACCGCTCGGACTGCCGCCTGTCGTTCGCCGCCCCGGTGGGCTTGCTGCTGGACTGCAACCACTGCTACAACCAGTACATCTTCATCGACGACCACGGGGAGAACCTGAAACGCTTCGAGCAGACCGCCCGGAACATGCACTCGCTCTCCCGCTACTCCCGCTCCAACCAGATCAACAAGGCATGGATCGAGGAATACCTGAACGAGGCGCACTCGAAAGGGCTGACCTCGGTGCGCTGCCACTGCAACGTGATGGCGTGGAGCGACGACCGGGAGGAGCTTAGGCGCATCAAGAACGAGGTGGGCAGCCAGCTCGCCCTGATGGAGTGCAAGCCGAGGCACAACACGGTGGACGTGCCGACGCTCTTTTGGGCGGCGATACCGGGCAACGAGGGGGACTTCCCCTTCGAGGAGAGCTTCTACACGTTCATCCCGCAAGCCCTGTGCTTCTTCACCGAGGAGACGAACTACAAGGACTCGCTCTCGCCCTTCGGCATCAAGATGGCGGACAGGATGACGGGCAGACCGCTGCATCTGGACATCAGCGACCTGCCGATGAAGAAAGGGGTGATCTCGAACCGCAACAAGTTCGTCCTCGGTCCGAGCGGGAGCGGCAAGTCGTTCTTCATGAACCACCTCGTGCGCCAGTATTACGAGCAAAACAGCCACATCGTGCTGATCGACACGGGCAACTCGTACCAAGGGCTGTGCGAGCTGATCCACCGCAAGACCAAGGGCGAGGACGGGATTTATTACACGTACACGGAGGAGAAGCCCATCAGCTTCAACCCCTTCTTCACGGACGACTACAAGTTCAGCGTGGAGAAGAAGGACAGCATCAAGACGCTGCTGCTGGCACTGTGGAAGGGCGAGGACGAGAAAATCACGAAGACGGAGAGCGGCGAGCTGGGCAGTGCGGTGTCGGCGTACATCCGCCGGATACAACAGAACCGGGACATCGCCCCCTCGTTCGACACCTTCTACGAGTACATGCTGAACGATTACCGGAAGGAGCTGGCTGCAAGGGACATCAAGGTGAGCCGGGAGGATTTCAACATCGACAACTTCCTGACCACGCTGCGGCAGTATTACAAGGGCGGGCGCTACGACTTCCTGCTGAACTCGAACGAGAACATCGACCTGCTGCACAAGCGGTTCATCGTCTTCGAGATCGACGCCGTGAAGGACAACGCCGAGCTGTTCCCCGTGGTTACGATCATCATCATGGAAGCCTTCATCAACAAGCTGCGCCGCCTGAAAGGGGTGCGGAAGATGCTGATCTGCGAGGAGGCTTGGAAAGCCCTTTCCTCGCCGAGTATGAGTGAGTATTTGAAATATATGTGTGCGCCCGTAAAGGTTGCATCGTAAACATCTCTTTGGCAAGAGATTAGGAAAGTGTTCTTTGAAAAATAACCTATCATCAGCCGACTTATCTGTTTTCGGGAAAACT
>NZ_QUDI01000072.1:0-13313 GCF_003477465.1 Parabacteroides sp. AF48-14 | reverse complement strand
ATATACTTATGGATTTTGAGAATAATAAAGACTATATTTGGTGGAATTCTAAAGATCATTCTATCCTTATGATAATTACGATGTATTATATCACTGGTAATGAGAAAAAAGCTAAAGAACTCGCTATATCTTATTATCAAAATGATAAATGTGGAAGATGGTATAAGAATGTATTACGATATTTCGAAGAATCAAATAATTTTCAAACTAACAAACAGCAAACCGACTGAATAAGCGGAACGCTGCCAAACATTATAAACTCTGGATATAAGGATGAATGTATGAATAATCAATATGCAGTTTTAATAAGTAGTGAAATCCCCGAACTTGGAGAATTGGACTTACTGCGCTCAATTTACCGAGAGTTGAATGGTTATATGGAAGATTACAATAACCAAATCAACTTAGATGATTTGGGAGATTGGAAACTTCTCATACAGATAAATCTTCGAAATACTAATGGGGGGATTGGGATTTTCAAACGGGCAAAACGTTTCCCATCTAATAAAGAGTTTGAAATATCTATTTCCATACCAGTACCAAATTTGGAGGAAGCACGCTATGGAATATCCGATATGACGGGGATTTATATTCCTTTAAATATTAAAAACTTCTACATTCTTTCTCCATGCTTTAGTAAATATGATAATTTGTATCATTATATTCTTGAGAGTGCAAAACAAGCCATAGATGCAGCTTTTACTTATGGCTTTACATGTAACGGCAAAAGAATAAAGAAAAAAGAGTTTATAACAAACAGCACTACCGACTGAATAAGGCGGAACGCTGCAAACCATTAGTCATGTACTATAAAACAGAAATGAAGATAATAAAACTATATAAGGTAATTAGTTCTGATGAAGTCATATTATTTGATATGGATTTCATTAGAAAACTATTAACTACCTACGATAATTATATTTCAGCTACATGGTTAAATGAATCCGTAAGTCATATCGAAATCAATTATTCGGGTAGAGCGTGGAAAACAATAAATAGTTTCTTCCATTATTTGTCACAACACAATAAGGAGATTGTTTATTTATCCGCAGCTTCTAAAAAAGAAAGCACTTCTTTGTTTTATACTAATGAATTGCTTAATCAAATCAAACCGGAGTGCTGTGGATTGATAGACCTGATAATTGAAACAAACAATCAGAATATGGAAAATTTATATTCATTGATAAAAAACATTTCTGATTTTTATCATTTTGATTATGGATATTGTTTTAATCTAAAGAAGAATCAAGATTTGTTTTCTGAAGTAATAGATAAGAAATCTTTTATCACTTCTTTATTTTCTGTTACAAGCCGAGTCACTTCGGTGCAAATTGAAGAAACTAAGCGAAGAAGGGAGGTTTTGTTGCAAGTTAAACAAGGTGTTATCCCGCAGATTTATGAGATAAATATATGGAATAATAAACAGTTAGAACAAGCAATAAAAGAAAAGTTGTTTATCAACAAAACGAGAAAATTGAATAACAATTTAAATATAGTTGAATGTCGGACATGACTAACAAACAGCAATCCGACTGAAAAGCGGAACGCTGCCGAACATTACTAACGATAACAAATTTGTATGAAAGTTTTTATTGGAGGTGAATTGGAACATAGTATTTCTGATAAGTTTCGTAAAGCAAGAAACTCTGTAATAGAATATATGGATTGTCTATGTGATATTTCATATATTAATGAACTAAGTTTCTATGTATTCTGCTTAAAAGGATTTACTACAAATCCATTAAGTCGATATTCGAAAAAACGTAATCGGATAGAATTGGAAATTCTACTCCCATTTGATAAATTTGAAACAGCAAATGATTCTCAATGTGTTGAGATATTGAAACAAAGTATTCTTGATGCTATTGAGAACTATAAAAATAAAAACATTCCACAACAATATATTGATGTAATTGTAGAAAAAATGAAAGCATCAATTAATGAATGAATTCGTTAGTAACAAACAGCACTACTGCTTAAAGCGGAACGCTATTGAACATTACAGCTATGGATATAACGAATAGAATTATTGTCGCCTTACTGGAACGAATGAAAAGTAGAAACAAGAACTTTTCATTATCAAGACCTAAGTTTCATCGGTTGTTTCAAATAAATCCCGATGGCTACTTATGGTATGGCGAGAAACTGGAGCGGCATTTACTTAACAAATATGGAGAATCGGCTGATACATTGAAATATCTTGATATATATTATTTCATTTCCAATATTGTGCGGTTGTATTACATGCCTAAAAATTCAAATTCGGAGGAAAACGAGTTTGGAAAGCTATACGCTTATGGCTCCATAATAGGGTTACACCGTTGTCATATTCCAGATAAGCGAATATATCTGAACCGATTGTTAAATACTTTACTGTTCTGTTGTCCGACTTCTGAAGAATATATCCGTAGATTCCGCTGGCAAAAAAACGGTATATATTACAAATCGCAGGATGTGGAAGTTCTTATTGCCGATACATTTACAGAAATACGGGAATCGGACAAACAATCAGAATCCATTGAAATAGTTGAGTCAATAGTCAATGAGACATACCGTTATCTGGTAGGCTCAAATACGGGGCTTCCATTTGTCCGTTCGGAAACTTTATTGCACTACAACCTGAACCCATCTGATTATATGTGGCTATATCAGCACGATAAGGAATTGTTTTATACTTGTCTTGATGCAGCAGCATTACAGTCGGAGATTTTCAGTTACAAGTCATTTGTGTACAATTTCAACCTGTATATTCTAAAAGACGCAAATATATTGGATGAATTGTCCAGATATTCCAAATGTTATGAAGCCGTTTTAGAACTGCTTTTCAAATCCGATTCAATTATGCAGAACTCTGTTATTCGGCAAATCAAATTATGTAGAAATGAAGATACCATTAAACAGAATAACAGATTGGATGCTATTAACAAATGGCTCAACTCCCTAAACAAGATTGGTTAGCCACAGAACATTAAACATTAGAAAATGAGAACACCAGTCATAATCCTGTTATTTGTAATCCTGCTTGCCGTAAGCTGCGGAGAGCCTCCCATGCCGCCGTCGGACGAGGAAATGATACGCCATTTCACCACGCACGAGGTGGCGTTCCGTAAGGTGTACGAAATCATGGCAGAGAGTTCAGAAGGTAGTTTTCACTACCCGCCGCTTTCTCCGGAAGAGGTTATTATACTTGATTCAATGGAGCAAAGCGATACATCCCATGAAACGAATGATGAACAAGACATCCCGGTATATGGACTGTTGAAGCCGGAGCGAATCCTACTCGACTCCCTGTTATCAGAGATTGGATGCGGTTTTATCCTTGTTGATCGCAGGGAATGGGGAACGGCAGATTCGGTATATGTGAGCCTCGTTATGCCGTACTACTCCCACGGCATCGTGGATGCCGGAACGTCCAAGAGTTTCGTTTACGATCCCGGATTGAGAAGCCGTCGGAATATCCGTATCACCGAACATGGCGACCTGAACGAGATCTACCGCAGGACGTACAACGACACCACGCTTTACAAGCCCATCAAGGGAAACTGGTACATCGAGTTAGACCATTCGATATAACGGCCCGGAGTCCGTATCAAAGTATGTATCACTTTTTGTCAAGAAGATACATCATAAAGCAGATAATGGCCATCGCAAGGAAAAATAACAGAACCGCAAGGAGTTCGTTAAACCTGCACTTGGCATAGTGAGACATCACTGCTTTGCCTCGCCATTTGTAAATCCTGCTGACGAGCGACATAACGGCAAATGTGACAATGCTAAAAACGACACATGGCAACAATGCCGACACACCTGGAAAAAGCCGGATAGTAACAGTCATCATAGGGAATATCAAAAGAGCGAAGATATAAATCGAGAGCATCATTTCGCCATCGACCCTGCCTGTTCGTCTTGCCTGCTTCCATTTCTCCCCCATCCACCAGAGGTAATCCCAGAGATAAAACCGTTGCTTATTCTCCTGCCGTTTCATCATGCCCAATGTATAAATCCGAGGTGGAACATCAGCGCTACATTTGCCACGATCAGGGCGATAGCGATAAGAACTATTTTGGCGAGCTTCCTGCCGGGATGTTTCATCTTCCCGTAATGTTCACGGAGCGCTTCACGCCGTCCGGCTGTATAGCGTAGCTTGCAGAATAAATCGGGAAGAAAGCAGAGAGGAATCACTATGGCCAAACCAATCATCCAGCCGAAAAGGCGCAATATCGGTGGAAACCCAAGCGGTATGAGTAGGACGAAGAGCCAGCACCAAAACAGTAGCATACGTCCGTTGAGATTGGTACGCTCCCTTTCGTGCCATATCTCGGCTACATACCACATATAGTCGATGAAGCAGATCCGGTATTTGCGATTGTCCTTTTCCATACCGTTATCTCCATACAAAGAAACCAACCAATATAAGTATAATCAGAACGCTGACCAACACAATCTGAACCCTGCGGCGTGTTTCAGGCTTGCAATCGTCAAATAACCACAGTTTGCTGTTAAACTGCCAATGACACGCCCATTTCCAACGGAACAGCAACCCTGCAAGCCATAGGGCAAGCAACCCGACACCAAACAGCAACCCGTATTGCGGGTGAGCCTGCAACCACTCGAAAAACGTTTCCGCCTTGCTGTTCATTGCTTCGTATATATCGGTAACTGTCATACTTATAATTAAAAGGATTCCGAACACAAAAATAATGTTTTCCGTTCACATAATCACTACTTTATGCTCCAAAACACCAGCTGTGCGGTTATAAAACCAGGAAACAGCCCCCGTTAAGGTAACGGAGGGTGTTTGTGTTCATTTAGTTCTGTTCCGGCAGGAGCTTGCAAAGCACCGGGTCGTTCTTGATACGTTCCAGCTCCTCGGCGACGATGCGGCCGGCCTCTGCCTTGATACGTTCGTAGTTTTCCTGCACGACCTGTTTCATGTGATCCGTCCCATTCTCATCCGTGAAGTCGGTAATTTGTGGTATCTTCTTGTACCGGGCCGTTTCCGCTTTCACTTTTTCGTTGTCCACGACAATCTCGCAGTGGAAAATCTTCTGCTCGATACGTTCGTCGAAATTGTCCGCCACGGCCCCGACGAACATTCCCTGCGTGAGCGTCGAGATCTTCGAGGCCGGGATCAGGCTGTCCAGCTGCGTGGATATGGATGTCGATTTGTCGCTGCGGCTCAACGTCATGCTCTGCCGCTTCTGCAATACCTTACCGAACCGTTCCGAGAGTGTTTTGGCCGTTTCACCTACGACCTGCCCGGAGAAGATGTTGCCCACCGTGTTCATCACGACGGCGGCCTCCTTGTCCCCGTAGTCCCTCTTCAACTGTGAAAAATCCTGGAAGCACAGCAGCACGGCGACCTTGTTGCTTCTGGCCGTGGCGATCAGGTTGTCGAGTCCCTTGAAGTAGATTGTCGGCAGCTCGTCGATGATGATGCCCGATTTGAGCTGGCCTTTCTTATTTATGAGCTTGACAATCCGGGAATTATACAATCCCAAAGCCGCTCCGTAAATGTTTTGCCTGTCGGGATTGTTCCCCACGCAGAGTATCTTGGGATCGTCCGGGTTATTGATGTCGAGCGTGAAGTCATCGCCCGACATGACCCAATATAGCTGGGGCGAAATCATGCGGGAAAGCGGAATTTTGGCCGATGCTATCTGGCCCTGGAGCTGGTCTTGAGCGCCTCCGAGCCAGGCATCCATAAAGGGGCTGAGGTAGTTTTCGAGTTCCGGGTAGGATGTCAGAATCGGGAAAATATCCTCGTACCGCTTGTTCAGGAACTCGATGGCGTGCGGGAAGGTACAATACCGCCCGTTGTCGTAGATGCGCAGGAACCAGATCACGGCCGCGAAAAGGATAATGGGGCTTTCCACAAAAAAATCGCCCTGCTTCTGCACCCAACTTCGGTTCAGGTTGAGCATGATGGTATAGGCGCTCTCGTAGGCGTCCGAAATATCGGTCATGAAGTCCGGGTGAATGGGGTTACAGCGGTGCGAGCGGCGCGGGTCGTCGAAATTTATGACGTAGAAAGTCGGGATTTTCTTGTAACCTTTCTGGTGATTCAGCAGGTGGTTGTAGGCGATTTCCGAAAGATCGGGAAACTTGTAGTCATAGATGTATTGGGTATAGCCCTTTTCGATTTGCTGTTTAATAAACTGGTTTACAACACAATAACTCTTCCCGCTGCCCGGGCTTCCCATGCAGATGCAAGCCCTTTGCGGGTTTACGACGTTGGCGAACCCGTTGTTCCACTGTTTGTTATAGTAAAATTTCGTCGGCAGATTTATGGAGTACTCGTTCTCGATCAGGCGTGTTTCCTGCTGGAATGATTCGTTCTCGTTGTTGAAAGGGTCATCCATGAGATTGTTCTTCAGCAGGCGGGACATCCACACGCCGCCCATCAAGAGGCAGATATACCCGGCCGATAGGGTCAGTATGTAGAAAGCCGCGTTCGCCGTTGCCGTCAGCGGCAAGTCCAGCAGCCACCAGTTGAAGAAGAACAGCACGCCTCCCGTGGCCAGCGATGCCGTGATTTTCCGCCAGGTAATTTTCTCCTCTTTTACTCCTTTTGTCCCGAGGCATGAAAGGGCGAGGAACACGACGGCGAAAAGTTTCGTCCATAGTATATTCCGGAACAGCCCCGCGGTGCGGTCGAAGTTCAGCAGAATCCTATCGACCACGCCGATATTGATTCCCCATTCCCGTATCTGCCCGTAGCAGAACCAGTAGATGTTGATAACCACGAACAAGATACTCAATGCCCGCATGAAATCCATTGTTTTTGCAAGACCCCGAAGGTCGTCTTCCTGTTGCATAACCGTAAGATTTAATAAATGAATGATAATTGAGATGTTATACTTTCCTCCGTCGTGAGGTATTCCGCTTCCGTTGCCCGTCCCGTCCGGCAGGCGCTTGTTTCGGGGACAAGCCCCTCGTGTTTTCCCCGGGATTCCGTTTTCCGCCGAAGCGCAGCTCGAAGGCGTTGGCCGAGTATGCCTTTCCCAGCCGTGATCCGTTCACGACCGTCCGTGTTTCGTGGTCAATGAAGGTCACACCCACGATGCGGCCGTTTTCGTTGCGTCGTATGTAGAGATCCACCCGGGCTCCCCGCAGGCGTTCGCGCAGTTCTTCCTCCGTGGGTTCTCCCCGAAGCGCTTTATCGACCCGGCCACGGATTTGCCTCCTCGTGTCGTCCTTCCCGAACCGTTCGGCGCTGCGCTCCATGTGCCGTTCCAGCCCGTCATACCCGACCTCTTTACCGAACAGTGAGGATTTGAGCGGCGCGGCCACTGCCTTGTCCCCGTTCTCGTCCAGCAGCGTGTAGAGCAATCCCCGGTAGGGGGTTCCGTTCCGCTCTCCCCGGACTTCCTCTATACCTATATTATATAGGGACAGCAATGCCCGGAACTCGCCGAGGGTCTGGAAGCGGTATGTCGCCACGGCCGGTTTTATTACCGCTGCCACCTGGCGTTTCAGGTCGCCCCGCGTGTAATCGGCGGGGACGATCCCTTGCCCTTTCTCCCGCTTTCTCCCTTTGGCGGGATGCAGTCCGTACTCCCGTTCCAGTTCCTCGGTAACGGCCACGCTGCGTTCGTTGCGCCTGCTGTCGTTTATCTTGCGCCCGTCCTGGGCCACCTGCACCGACACGATATGGATATGCTCCCGTCCGATGTCGGTATGCTTGAATACGATATAAGGTTGTCCTCCCCAGCCCATGCGCTCCATGTAGGCCCCGGCTATCTCCGCGAGTTGCCCGTCGTCGAGGCGGTCTTCGGGAGCCGGGTTGAGCGACACGTGCACGACGGGTTTTTCCGTCCGGTAGTGCGAGGGCATCCAGCGCAGGAGGTCTTCTGCCGTCGCGGCCACGTTGAAGCGCCCATCCGCCGGCTCCCTCACGATGTGGGTCAGCAGCACCTTCCCGTCGCCCCGATCGACTTTCTCCTGGTTGTACGCCAGCGCGCCGTACACGTCTTTTCCGGTGGTGATATTGGCTACCATCGCTGTTTGAACTCTTCGGAGAGCGACACGACCTGCTGCCCGACGGCCGCCAGTTCACGTGTCGCTCTCTCCAGTTTATAGAGCAGCGCGAGTGTTTTCTTCTCGGAAAAATGCGCGTGCAGCTCCTTCACCACCTGGTTGTAATTCGTTCCCACGGCACGGAATTGGGCGTGGAAAGCGGTCAGCTTCGCCACGTATTCGAGCGTTCCCCGGTCGGTCTTTACCACCCGGAACGCCTCGTTGAACACTCTCGCTTTGATAAAAGCGGCTTTGGACAATAGCCCGGACTGCTCGTAAAGGTCGAGGAAACGGGCATGTTCCACGGCTGAAAAGTTTACCGAAAAGCGGTAAACGGCCGGGTCGTTTTTCGCGGGTCGTCCCCCTTTGCCCCCTCGGGGCTTTCTGTTCTTTTCCATCGCATCGAAATTTTAAGGAGAGGCCAGGGCCCCACCGGTTCCTGAAAATTCCGATCCCTTCGCGGCTTGCCGCCCTTCTGAAAAGCACCGACTCCGGAGGTGCTTTCTCCCCCTTGCGGGCAAGCTGTTTTCTGCTGCAAAACGAGAATCGTGCAGCAGAAAACACAGCTTGCTATTTGCCCTTTGCAAATACCTTCTGCCCGCTCGCGGACAGAACATTGAAAGAGCCGCCGTAAAACGGGGCAAGGACGGCTTCATTAGCGTCGGGATCGTTCACGAGGCAAAGATACCGACCTATTCAATCGCTTGTACTACAAGTGATTACGCCACTTGCGTCCACTTTGATGCCACACGCGGCCATAGCGGAAAAAGAGCATACAACCCGTGTTTTTAAGGGTTTACTTTGCACGTGAGAACGGATACGGGCAATGACACATCCTCCTGTCCGCACACGTGCGGACGGATGCAGAAAACACCGTGTGCAGAGGAAAAAGCGGGTCTTTGTCCGGATAAGCAAATGCGGTTGCGCATGAGTATAAAATCGGACACGCGCCCATGCACCGGCATACCGGCGTAACAGCCTGCCAGCGCACCAGCATATATGCGTGCCGGCATACCTGCATAAAATCTCATGCCGTCACTTGCCCGGATACGTGAAGAGATGAACGATTACCCGATTGTATAACTAAAAACGCATGGAACAATGAAAGAGAAAACGAAATTCGTGGCCTTCTCCACCCAGAAAGGCGGAGCGGGTAAAACCACCCTCACGGTGCTGGCAGCTTCTTACCTGCACTATGTAAAGGGTTTCAATGTCGCGGTCATCGACTGCGATTATCCCCAACACTCCATCGTGGAGATGCGGGAACGTGACCTGAAGCTTGCCCTCGAAGACGAACATTACAAGAGGTTAGCTTACGAACAATTCACCCGGCTTCAAAAGAAAGCCTATCCCGTCGTGGAAAGCAACACGAAAGAGGCGTTGGCCGATGCCGACTACCTCCTGCCGCAAGGTGATTTCGATTATGTGTTCTTCGACCTTCCCGGTACGATCAATAACGAGGATCTGATTCATTCCCTGGCCGGAATGGATTATCTCGTCGCCCCGATCAGTGCCGACCGGGTTGTCATGGAAAGCACCCTGAATTACGCGGTTGTGGTAAAAGAGCATATCATGGGCCGCGAGAAGTCCCGGATGAAAGGGCTGTATATGCTATGGAACATGGTGGACGGACGTGAAAAGACAGAGTTATATCAGGTTTACGAGGCGGTAATGAAAGAGCTGGATCTTCCTGTTCTGAAGACCTTCCTGCCTGACACCAAGCGTTTTCGTCGTGAGCAGAACGCCAGCCGTCGCTCTGTCTTCCGCTCCACGCTCTTCCCGGCAGACCGTTCTTTGATCCGGGGCAGCAACCTGGATAAACTCGTGGATGAATTGATCGAACTGTTAAAGTAGGATCTTATGAGCGGAAAAGAACATGACGACGGTTTGGACGCTTCCTTCATCATCAGCCAGGCCAAAAGCCGAAACCGGCCATTACATCCTTACACGCCGGAAAAAGAGGAGGAGGCATCGGCTCTATCGGAACCGTCCGGCGAGGCCGCCTCCTCGTCGGCTACGAAAGAGGAGGGACGCCGCCGAAGAGGGAAAGGCCAGGATTACGAGCGTCTTTTTATCCGGAACGCCCCCTCCAATACCCGAAGCGGCAAAACGGTGTATATCCGCAAGGAGTTTCACGAGCGTATAACCCGGATAGTGCAGGTTATCGGTAAGAACGAACTCTCGCTGTATAGCTACCTGGACAATGTGCTGGAGCAGCATTTCGCTACCTATCAGGAGGAAATTTCGGAACTCTACAAGAAACGGAACTCCGATATTTTTTAGTTATGAACCCAATATTTACAACCTATTAAAAACAATCCATCATGTCAGACAAAGCAATTATTTTATCTGTTATCCTGGCGGCCGTCCTTTGCGTCGCCGTGCCCTTCATCTTCCGCGTGTGCCGCTACCGGCGCAGGATGAAAACCCTTATCGTCCCCGACGGCCCTTCGGGGGAGGTCGCCGTGGGGACTGTCCCCACCCCCGAGGCCGAGTACCTGGCCCGTTACATCTGCCTGCTGCGGCTGCCTTTCGCCGGTAACAAGCACGTGAAGATACGTCCGTCGTATCACGAGCGTATCCGCGAGATCACCCGTGTCATCGGTCGTGGCGACGTGACGATCACGGCCTACGTGGACAAGGTTCTCAAGGCGCACCTGGACGATAACCGGGAAACCATCGAGCGGCTTTTCGAGGAGCGTGAGGCCGTGGCCTCCCGGCAACCCAAAGCGGAGGAGCGATGAACGGGGCGTTGTGGCTGCTGCCCCTCTTTGCCGTGGGGTATGCCTTGTGGGCGTTTTTCCGCCTGCGGCGGATGGAACGCAACGAACCGGCAGACGGGATCGTTGCCGAAGACACTCCCTGCCGACAGGAGATCATCGGCAGGAGCCGCTTTGTCCTCGACCCGCGCCACTCCCGGCCACAAGCTGCCGTAGAATCTGAAACTGAAAAAGTTACGGAAAAAGCCGATATATTTGTGCCCACGAATGTACCCGAACACCCCCGGCAGATTCCGCCGGAAGACCTGGATGAAGTGTTCGGTGTCGCTCCCGAGGGGGAGCCTAACGAACCTCTGGAAATCGACTTTCCGCTGTACGATGAATCTTTCCCGGATGCGGACGCGGAGGAGTCGGATTATGACGAGGATGAAGACGACACCGAAGAGCTGCCCCTTTTGGGCCGCTCGCTTGCCCAGGGGGTTAGTTTTGAACAGATGGGCGAAGCTACCGCCACGTGTACATGATCCACCTTCAACAGACGAGCAAAGGGAGGAAACGGGACGTGTCCTCCTGGGCCTGAAACAGACCGACATGTTCGAGGTCATCGTTTCGGGCCGCCCCGACGGGAACGACAGGGTAAAATCCCTGATCGACACCTACCTCTCGGCCTTTCACCGGCGTATGTCCGAGAGGTCTGCGGAAAGCCCATCTCCGCAGGGTTCGGTTCCCACGGGTTTCGACGTCCGTGAGTTTGTTTAACCCCATAATGACATCACGATGAAAGAAAAAGACTACGGGTAGCGCATGAGGTTACCCGCGAACCACTGAAAAAATCCGAATCAAGAAGTTTAACCCGGTGCGGGGCCTATCCATCCCCGCGCCACAATTCAAACATTATCGAGTTATGAGAAAGAACAAGATTCTTCTTCCGGCGGCATTTCTCTTTGCCGCCATCTCCTCCGCTTTCGCGCAGGGCAACGGCATCGCCGGCATTACGGAGGCTACCAACATGGTAACCAGCTACTTCGATCCCGGAACGAAGCTCATCTACGCGATTGGGGCTGTGGTCGGCCTTATCGGGGGCATCAAGGTCTATAACAAGTTTTCGAGCGGCGACCCCGACACGTCGAAGACCGCCGCGAGCTGGTTCGGCGCGTGTATTTTCCTGATTGTCGCCGCGACGATCCTACGCTCTTTCTTCTTGTAGTCCAACCTGTCATGCAAATAATTATGGAATATGGAATCAACAAGGGAATCGGCAAGAGCGTGGAGTTCCGGGGCCTGAAGGCGCAGTACCTCTTCATCTTCGCGGGCGGCCTGCTGGCCGTCTTCGTGGTGTTCGTCATCCTCTACATGGCAGGGGTCGATCAGTGGGTATGTATCGCTTTCGGCGTTGCGGCGGCTTCGGTGCTGGTCTGGCTTACCTTCCGCCTGAACGCCCGTTACGGGGAACACGGGCTGATGAAGCTGCTCGCCGCGCGCCGGCATCCCCGCTACCTGCTCAACCGCAAGTCCCTGCGCCGGTTGCTGAAAAGAAAGGGGGGCCGCGTATGAGAAACCTCTTGAAAGCCACCACGCTGGAAAGCAAGTTCCCGCTCCTGGCCGTGGAAGGCGGTTGTATCATCAGCAAGGATGCGGACATAACGGTCGCCTATCGGGTCGAACTCCCGGAGCTGTTCACCGTCACGTCCGCCGAGTACGAGGCGATCCACGCCGCCTGGTGCAAGGCCCTGAAGGTCTTGCCCGAATACAGCGTGGTACACAAGCAGGACTGGTTCATCCGCGAGCGTTACCGCCCGGCCACGGGCGAGGGGGACATGAGTTTCCTCTCCCGCAGTTACGAGCGGCATTTCAACGAGCGTCCGTTCCTGACCCACGCCTGCTTCCTCTACCTGACGAAAACGACGAGGGAGCGTATGCACATGCGTTCAGACTTCTCGACCCTCTGCCGGGGCAACATCATTCCCAAAGAGGTAAACCGGGAATCGGCGACAAAATTCCTGGAGGCGGCGGAACAGTTCGAGCGTATTCTGAACGATTCGGGTTTCCTGACCCTTGTCCGCCTCACGGGGGACGAGATCACGGGTACGGCGGATTGTCCGGGCCTGCTGGAGCGGTACTTTTCCCTCTCGCTCTCGGAGACGACTTCTCTTCAGGACATCGAGCTGGGGGCCGAGGTTCTGCGCGTGGGTAACAAACGGGTGTGCCTGCACACGCTCTCGGACACGGAAGACCTGCCGGGGCGCGTGGGTACGGACACCCGTTACGAGCGTCTTTCCACCGACCGTTCGGACTGCCTGCTCTCGTTCGCGGCCCCCGTGGGGCTTCTGCTTTCCTGCGACCACCTTTACAACCAGTACGTGTTCCTGGAAGACAGCGACGAAAACCTGCGTATGTTCGAGAAACGTGCGCGTAACATGCAGTCCCTTTCCCGCTACTCCCGCGGGAACCAGATAAACAAGGAGTGGGTGCGATACGTCGCTGTGTAAGTAATTGTTAAACTTAGATTTAACCCGTTGTTTCGTCAACGGTAGCCTATGGACAGATGCACCAATAGTAATATACTGTATCAAA
>NZ_QUDI01000071.1:0-13970 GCF_003477465.1 Parabacteroides sp. AF48-14 | reverse complement strand
GCAAAAGAGAGCCTGCGGCAGAGGGGTTATTGTAAAAAACGCATTTTTTGAGCTCGAAAGGTCCCCTAATTCAAACAAATGTCAACCCACTTTTCAGCCGTCAAAAAGGAGCTTTTTCCTATGATCCGGTATCTTATCGCCATGAAGAGGGACTTTATCGCTCTGATCCGGAACTTTATTGCCCCGAAGTCAGACTTCATATAGTACGAAGTCAACCTTCAGAGCGATGAAGCGTTACTTCAAGACTATTTTCTGCGCACCTCACGGCAACAAGCCTCCAAAATTTCCTTGGGATATTTGGAACGCAGTCCGCCTTTGTCTGCAAATATTCGATTCTCCGGGAGTTAAGGTTTATCACTTTGCTGCTGTTTCCGGTTTCCGATAATCAAATTGTACGCTTTTGGGGATGGGCTCGGCACCTCATTTTCTCTGTTGTCATCCGAGTGGGTTAAAACCGTGAAAAGAGTCAATCCAAAACCGATCAAGATTTCGGACGAAATAGAAAAACAGTCGAAACAGGGGGTTAATGTATATTTTTCAATTTGCAGAAGGTCCAAAACTAAGAATATCTGAGTCAAAAGAGCAGGCTTTGTAGGAGGATGTGTCAAAAGGACATATTTATATCCATCGAAAAGCACTTTATATAAAAAAACACCCCACAAGTTAAAACCTGAGGGGTGTTATATGTAGCGCTTTGTAGCGCAAATATCGGAATCTGATTCTTAGAACAGCTTATCCGGATATTCTCCGGCATCGACTAATGCCTGGATCTTGTCAACCACTTCCTGGCGGTCTTCCGGATAGGTGACGCCAAACCATTTGCTGGCGGTATCCAATACTTCGACTGTGGCAGTTTTGTCGCTGATCAACTTATCGACCATCAACGGGATGAAGAACTCGCTCTTCAGGTTCTCCATGTTCTTCGGATCGCTCAGGAATGTCTTGAAGAATTCCTTGCTGTAGGCGAAGTAATCGGGAGTGAAGCCCCAGAAGTTCATGCTGACCGGTGTCGTGTCGGGAGTTGCCGTCCATTCGCCGTTGTCGTCGATGTACTTCACTTCGCCGTCGATGCGCTGGATCTTCGTGCGTTCTACAACCGAAGTCAGCAGGTTGTTTGCATCTGTGCTGCAGATACCGCGTGAAACCGTACCGCTTTCGCTCAACGTGTTCCCTACGCGGAAGCCTACCATCGAATATACATTCTTAGAGCCTTCGGGCAGTGCGGCGAGGAACTTACCCATTGTCTGGAAAGAGTCGCGGCCGTAGAAGTCGTCGCAGTTGATAACGGCAAACGGTTCCTTGATCACGTCGGCACCCATCATGACAGCATGGTTCGTACCCCAGGGTTTTGTCCGTTCTGCCGGACAGGTAAAGCCTTCGGGCAGGTTGTCCAATGCCTGGAATACCAGCTCGCATGGGATATGGCCTTCATACTTGGATATGATCTTGTCGCGAAAGTCTTGCTCGAAATCTTTGCGGATAACGAATACGAGTTTACCGAAACCGGCGTGAATGGCGTCATAAATGGAGTAATCCATGATTGTTTCACCGTTAGGACCCAGTCCGTCCAATTGTTTCAAGCCTCCATAGCGGCTTCCCATTCCGGCAGCCAATAAGAATAATGTAGGTTTCATAATCTTTAAGTTTATATATAGTGTTTTTGTTTTCTCCGGACAAAAGTAGGAATTAATTGACAATTGACAATTGACAATTGAGAATTAATTTACTTCCAGCACGACAATTGATTTGGCAGGCAGGTTGATCTTCAGTTGCCCCTTTTCAATCTTGGCACCGTTGAAGGTCGCCGGTTTTACAGCATCCGGTTTTTCAAAGGTGTTGTGGTCGTTGATGGAGGCGGAGGTCAGGATGCGTCCGTTGACACGGCTGATCTTCTGTCCCTGCAGGTCGAGCGTGATGTTTTGCGCATTGTCGACATCCACGTTTGCCAACGAGATATGGATCGCCCCGTTCTTGTCTTTGGAGGCTGAAGCGCTTACCATCGGCACTTCGCGGTCTCCGCGCACTTTCGCCTTGTCGCAGATCAGGTCCATCGGCAGGAAGGTCGCGTCCTGGTGCACATTATACATCTGGAAGACGTAGTAGGTCGGCGTGAGCAACATCTTCGGTCCGTTCGTCAGAATCATGGATTGAAGCACGTTGACGATCTGGGCGATGTTGGTCATCTTGACGCGGTCTGTATATTTATGGAACACGTTCAGAGTGAGGGCTGCCACGAAAGCGTCGCGCATGGTGTTCTGCTGGTACAGGTGGCCGTTGATCGTTCCCGGCTCTTCGTCCCACCAGGTGCCCCATTCGTCTACCATCAGGGCGATTTTTTTCTGCGGGTCGTACTTGTCCATGATCTGGATATGCTTCTTGACGACATCTTCGATTTCGAGGCATTTGCCCATTGTCCAATAATAGTCGTCCTTGTTGAACTCGGTTGCGGAGCCTTTGCTGCCGTTCCATCCTGTCACCGTGTAATAGTGGAGGGATATCCCGTCCATGCGTCCGCCCACGTTCTTCATCAACGTCTCGGTCCAGTTATAATCGTAGTCGCTGGCACCGCTGGCGATCTTGAAAAGCCGGTTGCCGTCGTAGTTGCGGCAATAGGTGGAGTAGCGGCGGTAGAGGTCGGAGTAGTATTCGGGGCGCATGCTTCCGCCGCATCCCCAGCTCTCGTTGCCGACACCGATGAACTTCACTTTCCAGGCTTTGTCGCGGCCATTTTGGCGGCGCAGGCGTGCCATCGGGCTGTCGCCTTCCGAAGTCATATATTCCACCCACTTGGCCATCTCTTCAACCGTTCCGCTACCGACGTTCGCACTGATATAAGGCTCGCAGCCTAACAGTTCGCAAAGGTTCAGGAACTCGTGCGTGCCGAAGCTGTTGTCTTCGATCGTCCCGCCCCAGTTGTTGTTGACCATCTTCGGGCGGTTCTCTTTCGGTCCGATGCCGTCCATCCAATGGTATTCGTCGGCAAAGCAGCCGCCCGGCCAGCGTAGGTTGGGGATGTGGAGGTCTTTCAGGGCTTGCAACACGTCGTTGCGATAGCCTTGCGTGTTGGGTATGTCGGATTCGGGGCCTACCCACAATCCGCCGTAGATACAGGTTCCGAGGTGTTCGGCAAACTGCCCGTAGATGTGTTTGCTGATCTGCTGTGTCCCTTGTTGCGGGTAGATGCGGATGCTCGCGTCTTTCTGCGCAAGCAGAGGCAGCGCGGCGGCTGCCATCAGGCTTACTAATAGTGTTTTCATGTAAATATATGAATTTATAAGTTGATGATTTATCGCATAAAATATCCAATCGAATTGTCAATTGTCAGGACGAATGTCGTCAACGACTTGGCCGGACTTACATACGTCTGCTTTTTCCCTTTGAAAGAGACTGCCGGGAACGGCTGGCAATCTTCCGTCTCGCTTGTCCGCCAGTTGTTTACAGCCGTGATCTTGCCGGAGAACTTGTTCAGGTCGATATTGAAAGAACGTTCCCGCTCTGTCGTGTTCAAAACAGCTACAACCACCTCTTTGCCCGAAGGGGAGAGGGCAGCTAATGTATGCTCGTTCCCCGATTCGATAAAGGTATAACCCTGTTTGATGAAGCGGGAGATCTGCATACGGACATACAGGTTCTTGACCGGTTTATATTCCTGTGTCTTGAAGTTACCGCGCATGACGCACCATTCGCCGTTGTTCTCTTCCATCAACTGCCAGTCCAGCCAGGCTTGCGGGCGCATGATCCGCAGGTCGTCGAACATCTTTTGAGCAAGCAGCAGGTTACTTTCAAAATCCCTGCCTCCGCTGGGGCCGGTTTCCGATTGCCAGAAGGGTTTGCCTGCCTGGCGGACAAGTTCGCGTACGGCTTCCCGTTCCGCGTTTGTGCCGGAATAGGTATGCGTGTTGAGCTGTCCCAATTTATCCCAGATGTCACCGGCTGCCTGATAGGCTTTCTGTACGGTCAGGAACTGGTCGAGATTGGTCTCGTCGGATGCCGACAGGACAGTAGTGAGGCCGGATGCTTTCAACTTCGGGTATAGCATCCGGATGATCTGTATCTGGGTGGCGGGTTCGAAGTGACAGCCTTCCTGGCTACCTTCCGCATACCAGTAGTTGGAGTACGACTCGTTGAAAGGCTCCAAGGTCTTGAAGTCGATCTGGTAGGCCGCCTTGTAGTGTTTGCAGACATCCAGCAGGTAGTCGCAGAACATCTCGTAGTACTCCGGCTTCAGGTTATCCTTCAACGGGTCTACATTCCCCGCCGCACAACCGCTGTAGGTCATCCAGTAGGGGGCGGAGTTTGAGAATGCTTCGAAGATGGCATCCGGACGCTTCTCTTTGATCTTGAGGAGAATCGTACGCTGCCCTTTGTCCGCATTCCAGTTATAGGGAACTGTGGGAGAGTCCTTGAACCCCTCCATTTCAGCCCGTTTCCCTTTCCCTTTGACCATGTGGCCATCTGCGTGTGCAGGATCGTCGCCGCCTCCGATGTTATAGCGGAAGATATTCATGTTCAGTTTGTCGGGAGAGGTGATCAGGTCGACGATTTCGTCCACCTTTTTCTCATCCCAGTTGCCCACTTGGGCAGCCCACCAGCAAAGGGAGCTGCCCCAGCCTTCGAGCTGCTGGTGGCGTTGGGACGGATCGATCACGGCCACTTCGCTATCCGTGCTTTCCGGTTGGGCTGCATGGGAAAGGCTCCAACCGGCGGATAGGAAAGCTGCGCAGATGATAGCTGTTTTCAATTTCATAATGTATGTTGTTTACGGCATTAATGATTGGTCAGAATTTGAACGGGCTCATCTTGGCATACGCTTTGTATTCCTTGATCATGCCCGGATATCCTTCTTCTGCACGGGGCAAATACCGGAAACCGGTGATAACGACATCTTCTCGGAGGTCGAGTACGAACTGGTGCGGGTATTTATCTCTGTAAGCCGTGCTCCAATAGGTCGATTCCTGCAAGTCGAAGATTTTATCGGCGGTGAAATTGCCTCCTCGTGTCTCTTCGCTGTCGGCATAGGCGATCTGCCAATGCTGGCGGGAAAGCGGTTTGCCGTTTTCGCCCAACAGGTAGAACTCGGCGATGGCAGCATTGTCTTTGCCATTCTGTGCATTCAAACCTTCGAGGCAGAAGAAACGGGCTTTGACCGGAGCGTCGAATTTAACTTCCTGCCATCCGTTTCCGGCTTGCAGGGCGCCTGCGGCTACCGGCTTCTCGTTTTTGAGGTCGAGGTTCTCGCCCTCTTTGCGGTGCGTCATCGGTGTTTCTGCACGGAGCATATCCAGGATCGGTTTGTTAAGACCGGTGATTGTTGCTTTCTTCGGGCCTAAAAGGTCGAGCACGATGATCTCGTTTTCGCCTTCCTTCAGCCAGCAGCCCGGCATGAAGAGCGTCTGCTGCGGTCCGATTTCCCAGAAACGGCCCATGGCTTTTCCGTTCACCCAAACCATGCCTTTTCCCCATGTCTGCATATCGAGGAAGACGTCGCCTACCTTATCCAGATTGAATGTGGCACGATAATAAGCCGGTCCGTCCACTTTCTTTCCCGGAGCATATTTCTTGTCTTGTACAAACGAGTAGTCTACCGGTAGGTTATATACCTGCCAGTTTTTCAACTCCTGTGTCGAGCCTTCGTTGAGCAGTTCCACTTTTTCGGTGATACCTTTACGGTCGTGGATTGCGATGTCGAAGTTGACGCGTCCCATCGCTTCTACCAGGATGTCCAGCTGGGTTCCGGCAGCTAACGCGGGCAGTTTGAGGGAGTTTTCGCCGCGGCGGCGGTCCAGGCGTCCTAACAGTTTGCCGTTGGCATAGACCTGTGCCCAGTCGTGCACTTCTGTGATCAGCAGAGTCGTGCCCGATGTCACGGCAGGCAGGGTGGTCCGGTACAGGATCGTGCCCCAACCCTGGTCGAACTGTTCCATCGGTTTGATCTCTTCGGATGTTTTCGGTTCGGGCAGGTTATCGAATAAGGGGGCTGTTTCGCTCATCTCAAATTCGGGTATTTCGATGAGGGGTTGTGCAGCCGGCACTTCGGATTGCGTTTCTCCTTCATCCATATAATTGGCAAGCAGTTCGCGCAGTTTGAAATATTTCGGAGTCGTCCATCCGGCTTCACTGATCGGTGCGTCGTAATCGTAAGAGCTGCACATGGCCGAGTAGGCCGGGCTGTTGGCGCCACCCCAGTGGCCGAAAGTCGTACCTCCGTGTGTCATGTAAAGGGAGAATGATATGTTACGGTCGAGCATATCCTTGATTCCGGCAACCATCGTTTCGGCGTCACGCGTCTCATGCTTGCGTCCCCAATGGTCGAACCAGCCGCTCCAGAACTCGCTGCACATCAACGGGGTGTTCGGGCGAACCTCTTTCAGCTTCTTGAACTGTTCGTCTATATTGGCTCCCGTACCGAAGTTAATCGTCCAGACCAGGTCGTCGAGCGCATTGTTCTGGAAGTTGGAACTCCAGTCGCACTGGAAGAGGGGGACATCCGTAAATCCGGCGCCTTTTACAATGTCGCGGATATTGGCGATATATTCCTTATCCGTCGCATACGAACCATATTCGTTCTCTACCTGTACCATTATAATATTACCGCCCTTTGTGATTTGCAGGTCGGCAAGCTGTTTGCCGATTTCGTTCATGAAGAGCTTCGTACGTTCCAGGAAGTACGGGTCGTTGGTACGCAGTTTGATATCTTCTTTCTTCAGCAGCCACCAGGCAGTCCTCCCATTTCCCATTCCGAGCAAACGTAAGGGCCGGGGCGCAACATGATATACATATTATGCTTTTGCGCCAGGCGGCAGAAGGCGGCAATGTCGTTTTGTCCGCTGAAATCGAACTCGCCGGGCTTTTGTTCATGTATATTCCAGAATGCATAGATACAGATCGTATTCATGCCGAGTGCTTTGCAGAGTTGGATACGGTGCTCCCAGTATTCGGCCGGAATACGGGTGTAATGGATTTCCGCAGCCTTGATCACAAAAGGTTTTCCGTCTAATAGGAATGTTTTGTTACCGATGGCGAAAGATTGTTCTCCCGCCGGCTTCCGGTTACAACTCGAAAAAGCGATTAGCAACAGGACCATCAAGCAGATGGCAGTGTTTTGTAGATACTTCATGATATAAATTAAGTTTATAAATATTTTCCGGGGATAAAAGTACATAAAATACACTTATCTGCAAGTGGATTTATGGTTCATAATAGGAAAAAATAGTTCTATTTAGCTCAATTTGTGTACCTTTGCAGCATAGATAAATGTATAAACGTTGAACAAAATGAAAAAGTTAATGGCGATACCTCTTGTTGCAGCCGGAATGGTTGCAATGGTAGGATGCAGCAAAACTCCTGTGAAGGAGGCTGCTAAAAATGACGCAATCAATCTGGCAAACCTGGATACGGCCGTAGCTCCGGGTACCGATTTTTACCAGTATGCCTGTGGCGGCTGGATGAAGAACAATCCGCTGAAACCGGAATATGCACGCTTTGGTACTTTCGACCAGTTGCGTGATAACAATCAGGAACAGATCCGTACCCTTATCGAGGGATTGAGTGCCGAGCCGCAGCCGGAAGGTAGCGTAGGGCAGAAGATCGGTATGCTGTTTGCGATGGGGATGGACAGTGTGAAGTTGAATGAAGACGGGTATGCGCCGATCAAGGAACAACTTGCCGAAATCAACCGGTTGGGCACAAAAGACGAGATGACAAAAATGGTTGCCACTCTCCATAAAGAAGGAATGGCTCCTTTCTTTGCCCTGTTTGTGGATGCCGATGAAAAGAACAGTTCCATGAATATCGTACAGCTGTACCAGGCCGGCTTGGGTATGGGCGACCGCGATTACTACCTGTTGGAAGACGAAAGCAGCCAGAAGATGCGCGAGGCTTACAAAGAATATATCACCCGTTTGTTTACTCTGACCGGCAGTTCTCCCGAACAGGCCGATGCCGCAGTCAATGCCATCATGAAGATCGAAAAAGGCATTGCCGAAATCTCCTTCAGCCGCGAAGACCTGCGTGATTCCCAGAAAAACTACAATAAAATATCCATAGAAGACTTCAAAGCGAAGAATGATCCGCTGAACTGGGATGTCTATTTTGAAAGTATGGGCCTGATGGAGATCAAATATCTGGATGCAAAACAGTTGCCTTTCTACGAAGGCCTGGCAGCCCTGATGAAGAATACGACGCTGGACGAGCAGAAGTATTATCTGACGTTCAACCTGCTTAGTGCCGCCGCCCCTTATCTGAGCGATTCTTTTGTGGCGACTAATTTTGATTTCTACGGAAAGACGATGTCCGGACGCCAGGAACAGCAGCCGCGCTGGAAACGTGCCCTGTCTACTGTCAACGGCGCTTTGTCGGAAGCTGTCGGCCAGATGTATGTCGCTAAATATTTCCCGGCTTCTTCAAAGGAAAAAATGTTGAAAATGGTGGGCGATCTGCAGAAAGCCTTAGGTGACCGGATTGCCGGACTGGAATGGATGAGCGATGCGACGAAGGCAAAGGCGCAGGAGAAATTGGCTGCCTTTATCGTCAAGATCGGTTATCCGGACAAATGGCGTGACTACAGCAATTTAGAAATCAAAAACGATTCTTACTGGGCGAATGTACGTCGCTCTAACATCTTCGAATACAATTATATGTTGGCGGACGTAGACAAGCCTGTCGATAGAGCCCGTTGGGGGATGAGCCCGCAGACCGTAAATGCTTATTATAACCCGACGACAAACGAAATCTGTTTCCCGGCAGCCATCCTGCAACCTCCTTTCTTCAATCCGGAAGCTGACGATGCCGTGAACTACGGTGCGATCGGTGTCGTAATCGGTCACGAGATGACGCACGGGTTTGACGACCAGGGACGTAACTACGATAAAGACGGCAACCTGAGCGATTGGTGGACAGCCGAGGATGCGGCTCTCTTTACACAACGTGCCGACCGCCTGGCCCAGCAATATAGCGATATCATTGTGGTGGACAGCGTCCATGCCAACGGCCGTTACACATTGGGTGAGAACATTGCCGACCAGGGTGGCTTGATGGTTTCCCACCTGGCTTACCTCAATTCTCTGAAAGGAAAAGAAACGCCGGCGCCGATCGACGGTTTCACCAACGAACAGCGTTTCTATCTGGGATACGCCAACCTTTGGGCACAAAACATACGTCCCGAAGAAATCCTGCGCTTGACCAAGATAGATCCGCACTCATTAGGCAAATGGCGCGTCAATGCCGCCCTCCGCAACATCGATGCATTCTACACTGCGTTCGATATCAAGGAAGGCGATCCGATGTATATGTTGCCGGCTGACCGGGTGGTTATTTGGTAAATGAATCTACATAAATAGAATAAAGCTGTGTTTTATAAGCCTATGAATGGGCTTTGGACACGGCTTTATTATTTAAAAGGATAGGTCTGACAATTGAAGTACCCTTGTTCTTATTGATTGTTATTCAAAATAATGTATCTTTGTCTTGTGAACGAAAAACAAAGGAGGATACAATATGACAGCACTCGAATTAGAAGCCGGGAAAATAGAACTTATTCGCGAAATACTAAGGATTGATAATCGTGACGTCTTGGATAGAGTTCGTTTGGAAATTCGCAAATGGCTTTCCATTAGCGAAAGAATACCTTGTTCCTATACATTGGAGGACGTAAAGCAACGTCTTTCCATAACTGAAGCTGATGCTATTGCGGGAAGAGGTATAATTGAAGAAGAAGCGAATGATATAATAGATAATTGGATATGAAGAACCCAATCTTGGCTTCGAGGAGTATCTTTTAAAAAATTGTGGGACATTGGAGTACCGCTCATTGGTAATAAAAAACACGAAGGTCATATATACTATCCATCCTGATTATATATTCATACATATGCTATGGAATTGTAGGCGACAGCCTGAATCTTTGCAGTCTGAGGTAAGTAAAAGACAATATTGAAGGATACGGATATAATCTAACAATTCTGGATAAAATGAAAAAGCTCTTTATGCTGGCAGCTTTGTTGGCGATTGTTTTCTGTGGGAAGGCGCAGAATGTACAGTTACATTATGATTTCGGCGGTGCGCTTTATGATAAGGACCTGCACGGGCGCCCGGTTCTGACCTCTACGGTCGAGATGTTCAAGGCGGATAAGTGGGGTAGTACCTATTTCTTTATCGATATGGATTATACCAGCAAAGGTGTTGCCGCCGGATATTGGGAGATTTCCCGCGAACTGCGTTTCTGGCAACCGCCATTCTCCATACATGTCGAGTATAATGGTGGAGCTTCCAACAGTTTTTCTTACAATAATGCCTATCTGGCTGGTCCTACCTATACATGGAACAATAAATCGTTCACAAAAGGCTTCACCCTTACCTCCATGTATAAATATATCCAGAAACACAGACAACCCAATAATTTCCAGTTGACAGGGACTTGGTATATCCATTTTGCCAAGAACGGCTTGTGTACCTTTATCGGCTTTGCAGACTTTTGGCGCGAACAGACATTTTATGAAGACGGCAGTCACCGGAACTTCATCTTTCTCTCGGAACCCCAGTTTTGGGTGAACCTGAACAAGCTGAAACGTGTTGACGATAAGTTTAAACTAAGCGTCGGAAGCGAGGTCGAGCTGAGTCAGAACTTCGGTGCCCGTAAAGGATTCTATGCAATTCCGACATTGGCTGTTAAATGGACGTTCGATTGATTTGCTCTTCCAGTTTATATCACATCCCGGAACAGCCAGAACACATAGATGACGTAAACGATAACCAAAACCAATCCTTCTGTCCTTGTAATTTTCTGCCCGCTTTTTACCAGAGGCAACAAGAGCAAGGAAATCGCCAACATGACAAGAAGGTCGATGTAGTTCACATTCTTTGCTACGATAGGCTGTACCAGTGAGCAAGAGCCGGCAATCGCCAGAATGTTGAACAGGTTTGAACCGACAATATTGCCGATTGCAATGTCTGTTTTACCTTTGGAGGCGGCTACAATGGTTGTTGCCAGTTCCGGCATGCTTGTCCCGGCGGCAATAATTGTAAGCCCGATAACAGCCTCGCTCAGACCGACTTCTCTGGCGATGGAGACGGCGTTTTCGACTAACAGGTGGGAGGCAAAGATCAGAACAACTAAGCCGCCTACAATTTCGAGTGTGTCGAACGCCCAGTGCCTGGGTTGCTCTTCCAGTTCCAAGTTGGGCTCTTCACCATGTTTGCGGGAGTAGTAGAGGCTGAATATGGTGTAGAGAATAATGCCGGCCAGGAAGAAACCGCCTTCCATCCTGCCCAATTCCCCATTCCAGAAAAAGATTGTCAGCAGTATCGTTGCAATCAGCATAACCGGTATATCGATGCGGAGCAATTGTTTTTTGGCTTGAAGCGGATAGATGGTTGCCGAAATACCTAATATGATTCCGATATTGAAGATGTTGGAACCGAGAATGTTTCCAATCGCTATTTCTCCTTCGCCTTTAAGTGCCGCATTCAGGCTTACTACCAGTTCCGGTGCGCTTGTTCCGAATGCGATAATTGTCAGGCCGATCACCAATGGTGAAATTTTGGCTTTGAGAGCTAAAGCGGAACTCCCCTGAACCAGCCAGCCGGCTCCGATATAAAGAGCAACCAGCGAAAGAATCAATAACGTCAGACTTGTTATCATGGCCCCTTCTTCCTTATTTGTTTGTTAATCAATAAAAATGTCTTGCTTCCTGCTGCCCGGCAAAGAACCTTTGCCGTGACCAAGTTAACAGCAAGTTGTTTTTATAGGCAGAAAAACGTACCTCGGAAAACCTCGGGATCACCCCGAAGTAAGCAGCAGGAAGCATTATAGACATTCAGTTAGGGTTGTTAGGAATTCGTATATAATTAATATTCGTATTCTCCATGAGAACTACTGGCTTCCTGACGCATACCAATGATACGCAAAACAATCATCGCTATACTCAGCAGGGCAAGACCACCCATTGTTATCTCTTTAATTAACATATTTGAGAAGTCAGTTGTTCCGACCAATACCAAAATAATGAATGACAACATCATGATTGCATCCACTAAGTCTTTATTTATTTTCATTTCTATGTCTTTTTGAGGTTGTATAATCCGGTTTTTATTTCTCATCGACAGCCGTTTCTTCCGTGGTGGAAGGCGTACTGAGCCCCTTCATGATACCATACAGGCCTGTGCCAAGAGCTCCCATTACGACTACAAGTTTTAAATAGTCGTTCGGATGATGGAACTGCAAGCGAGTACACAACCGATAATAGTAATGATAATATAAATATAGATGCTGGATTTATTCTTTTTTGTAGACATAATAATTTGATTTTTAAGTGAATAATAATTTGTTCGCATTCCGGAGAATGCAATAGATAAGCGGTATGGAACAAGTATTCCATACAAAAGACGAATTATTCACTTGGAATCAAATAATGATTTTCCGCAGGCCATACACATGATAGCCCATACGGCAAAGGAGAGTCGAAAAGTTAATGGTTTGACATATTGTTACCTCTTCAGATACTTTCCGCAAAAGATTGATTTCTTTCAGACGGAAGTACTGGATTGTTTTTTCTTCAATCTTCAGTAATCGTATGTTTATCGTGTTGCTGACAGTCTGGACTGTTCTGCGCGGCGTCAGACAGTTGCTGCCTTTCAGGTCGCAGGTCAATATTTCCAGATTATGTTGCATATCGGCAGCGCCCTTTTCCATCATAATAGCCTCTTTCTGTGCCGACAAGTCGGACGCAGTGCAACTTTTCTGTTCCTCTTCAGGAACAAAAAGCAACATGCCGAACAGCAAGGTTAATATGAATAGAAAATTCTTCATGCTGCAAAGATATATGAATTCTTGTGTAAAAAGCAAATCTATGCCCTTTTTGTTTTTATTTTTGCACACGAATTATGCAGAAGAAAGAAATGGAACATAAAAAAACTATAGTCGGAGCTTGGGTGGAAGCGGCTCGTCCCAAGACGTTGCCGGCTTCGGTGAGTCCGGTTTTGCTGGGAAGTGCGTTGGCTTATTATGACGGGGCGTTTGATGTTTTGCCGGCAATCCTTTGTTTGTTGGTGGCGCTTTTTGCCCAGATCGCCAGTAACTTTGCGAATGACTATTTTGATTTTAAAAAGGGTGCCGACAGGGAAGACCGTCTGGGTCCCGAACGGGCAGTTGCCCAGGGATGGATCAGTCCGAAAGCGATGTTGGCGGGTACGTTTGTTATGTTAGGATTGGCTTGCCTGTTTGGTCTGATGCTGATTTTCTTTGCCGACTGGCGGTTGTTGTTGGTGGGGGTGGCGATTGCTGTCTGTGTGCTGGCCTATTCTGCCGGGCCGTTTCCACTGGCCTATAACGGGTTGGGAGATGTTTGCGTGCTCTTGTTCTACGGGATTATCCCGGTTTGTTTCACCTATTACATACAGACGTTGAGTTTCTCATTACTGTCTTTTTTGCTTTCTGTCGCTCTGGGACTTTTGTCAGTCAATATTTTGGTCGTCAATAACTACAGAGATTATGAGCAAGACAAGGCGGCTCGAAAGCGTACTACAATCGTGCTGTTCGGCCGTCGTTTTGGGCGGGTGTTCTATATAATGAATGAATGTGTGGCGTTTATCCTTATCCTTCCGCTATTGTTGGATGCTCCTTGGTGGGCTTTGTTTCTATTCGGGATACTGTTCGCCCTCTGCTTCTATACGACCCGCGAGCTGTTTACACTGGAAGGAAAAGCCCTGAACCGTACATTGGGGCATACTGCGCGGAATGTATTCTTTTTCGCTCTGATTCTTTCCGTATTATTTGTGTCTATCGGGAGTGGTGTATATTGATTTATGTATCAAGTTTTGGGTCTCCTGCAAATAAAAAAATAGACAATAACCCCCTGTTTCGACTGTTTTTCTATTTCGTCCGAAATTCTGATCGATTTTAGATTGACTCTTTTCACGGTTTAAACTCCCCTTCCTGACAATAGAAAAAACGAGGTGCGCAGCCCGTTCCGAAA
>NZ_QUDI01000070.1:0-15958 GCF_003477465.1 Parabacteroides sp. AF48-14 | reverse complement strand
GATATAGAAAATTACGGTTCTTCAACGTATTCAGAACTCAATATTATTCCTGCTAATAATCAAATAATAAAGGAAGATAATTGTATTTATATATTATACGAATATGTTTGAGTATTTTAATGAAGAAAAAAAATCTTGTGGTTGGATAATGGGGAAATGTGTTTTACGCTACGAACAAAAGACGGACTATGACCCTTTTGAACGTGATAATAATCAATATTTAGATTATATAATTGGATATGATGATAATGGAGAAGAATTACTACATACTTGCAATAAGGATTTTCTATCAAATTACTTCGTTCAAAAAGAAAATGAACCGTTAGAACTAACGCCTGTATTTTTTTCTAAAGATGTATTAAATAAGTATTATAACAACCCCAATAAATACACAGTTAGTGATGGTCTTATTACTTGTGATGGTTCATGGAGTTTAAAGGTTGATAATAATTGTAAAGAGTATGTTGTTGTAATGTTAGTTGATTTAGGAACATTAGATTATAAGGAACAATCCTATTGGAAAGGGTTTAATATAGCTCCACCCCATAAAGGATGCTTAAGTTATACAGCTTATCAACGATGGATTAATGGAGTTTGGTGTAATCCCATAAGCCTGATTTTGTATTTAAGCAGAAGTATAAATCTTTTAATAAGAAATGGCATGAAATATACGGTTGGTATTTGTTTCTACCTCTAATAAATGAAGATGAACATAGATTTAAAACATTACATTGCTTGACTACTTTAGATAACGAGCAGGATTTTGACGAGCAAATTTTATCTTTAGTAAAATTATTTATAGACTCTCTAAATCAGGAAGAATTAATAAAAAATGTCTGTATTGAGAAAAAAGAAGTAGTAGATTTTCTAAAAAGAAAGAAGTTTGATAGTTTGAAAGATGTTAAAGCTGGTATAGATAAATTTGAGCTATTTATTTTGTCCCAAAAATATCCAATTCCTGATATGTTTAACTTTTTAAGGAAATTGCAGGATTTACGCTCTCGTGATGTTGCTCATAGAAAAAGCTCTAATAAAAGTAATCGAAAAAGTATAGTTGATTTTTTTAATTTAGAAACTAAGCCTAAACAACAAATACTTGATGATATTTTTAAAGATGTAATAGAGACTATTTCAACATTAGAAGATTTGTTTATAAATGAAACCCCTAAAAATATAATACCGAAAAAATAGTTTTTTTTGTGCCATAATAAAAAGCAATCTCATTGAGGTTGCTTTTTTTATATACTTCTGTGTAGACTAATGAAGCCAAACGAGGACAAATGAAGCCACCCGTTCCCAAATCCTTAAATATACTCTATTTCATCCTTACTTTTACTTCCGAAATTTTTATTTACTCACTAAAATTCAAAAAGTTATGGATGTAAACACAGCCAACCAGTCCACCACTGACGAACAGATGATGGATATTCTTCTTGTACTGGATAAGGAGAAAAAGACAATCAGCGCAGTGAAAGGCGTGGATGAAAACGGGGAACTCCAAACCGTACCGCCGGAAAACAACAGCGAAATCCTGAAATTCGACCGTCACGGCGATTTCTTTTCCAACTTCTTTTCCAACATGATGAACCAGTTGAAGAACCCGACCCGCTTCAACTTCTTTAAAATCCCCAAGATTGAACTTCCCAAGATTACACCGATAATCAGGGACAACTTCGACCATCCGACCGCCAAGAATGAAGCGGAGATAGAACGTTACCGGGTAACACCCGAAACGCTGAAACAGGGGGTGAAGAATGAACAACCGAACCAAACACAACAGCAACCGCAGCAGGAAGCAACGGCACAAGCACCGCAGCAACCTGACAAAAGCAAGTATGTTATCGACCCTGACAAGGTGGACTGGGAAGCCCTGAAAAACTTCGGGCTTTCCAAAGAACAGCTTGAAAAGGCAAAGGCTTTAGAACCCATGCTAAGGGGGTACAAGTCACCCGGTGCGTTCTCCATCGTAGGAAACTACAATTCCGCCATTATGAAACTGGACGCACGCCTGTCTTTCCGGCATGATAAGGACGGGAATGTGGTTTTGGCGATACACGGCATCCGCCAAAAGCCGGAACTTGAACGCCCGTTCTTCGGGCATGAATTTTCCAAAGAGGATAAAGCCAATCTTCTTGAAACGGGCAATATGGGACGGATAGTGAACCTGAAAAACTATATCACGGGAGAAATGATACCTTCTTTCGTCAGCGTGGATAAGGTGACAAACGAACTGGTTTCCATGCGTGCAAGCAGCGTCCAAATCCCCGATGAAATAAAGGGTGTCAAACTTAGTAAGGAACAGCAGCAAGCCTTACGGGAGGGAAAGGGTGTATTCCTTGAAAACATGATTTCCAACCGTAAAAATCCTTTTTCCGCAACCGTTCAGGTCAATGCCGACAAGAAAAGTTTGGAATTTATCTATCCCAATGCCAAACAGTCACAGGAGCAACGGCAGAAACAGGAACAGCCGAACAACCTTGTCACCAGTGACGGTGTAACCATCCCCAAGAGCATTTCAGGAATAGAACTGACACGCCAGCAACAGCAGGATTTAGTCGATGACAAGACCATCTTTGTTGCCGGGCTGAAAGACAAGAGAGGGGTCGAATACGATGCTTATATTCAGGTGAACCATGACAAGAAGAAACTCGGTTTTTACAGCGACAATCCCAGTTTTGACCGTTCCGCCGTGAAAGAGATTACTCCGGCAAGCAAGAACCGCACACAGGTAGCAGTCAATTCGGAGGGCAAGACCAACGAAGCCACCAAGAAAGTGAAAGAACCTTTGAAAAAGGGTCAGGACAAGCCCACTGAAAAACAGAAAACCAAGCAGGATAAAAAGGAGAAGCAGGAGCAGACGGACAAACCCAAACAAAGCAGGGGACGCAAAAGATGATAGCGGTATTAATCCTTATCCCGGTTATCGGTTTCGTCCTGTTTCTCTTTGCCTGTTACAAAACGAACTGGAAAGCCATAGACGAGCAGAACCGACAATTTTATGTAGATGGCTATCACATCTATTATGACCGGAAAATCCTAAGACAAAAAGAAGTGGAACAATTAAAATCGAAATTAGAATGATTGCAGTAATCGGAGAAAAACCAAGCGTGGCAAGGGACATTGCCCGCATTTTAGGAGCGAGTGAAAAACAGGATGGCTACCTTTCAGGTAACGGGTATCTCGTTACCTGGCGTTCGGCCATCTTGTAGGATTGGCAATGCCGGAACTACGGCATACAGAGTTTCCGCCGGGAAAGCCTGCCCATCATCCCGGAGAGTTTTCAACTTACCCCCCGGCAAATGAAAGCGGATAAGGGGTACAAGGCTGACCCCGGAGCGTTGAAACAGCTAAAGGTAATCAAAGAGGTATTCAGCCAGTCGGACAAGATAATAGTCGCTACGGATGCAGGAAGAGAGGGGGAACTTATCTTCCGCTACATCTACCAGTATATCGGATGCAACAAGCCCTTTGTCCGCTTATGGATAAGCAGCCTTACGGACAAGGCAATCCGTGAGGGACTGCAAAACCTGAAAGCCGGTAGCCTGTATGATAACCTTTTCCTTTCGGCACAGGCACGCAGCGAAGCGGATTATTTGATAGGGATTAATGGTACACAGGCTTTAAGCGTGGCAGCCGGACAAGGAATATTCTCTTTGGGACGGGTACAGTCGCCCACATTGGCTATGATATGCACCCGCTTTTTGGAAAACAAGAACTTTGTCCCGCAAAAATATTGGCAACTGAAATTACAGTCGGCAAAAGACAATATCTCTTTTTCTGCCCTATCCGTAGAAAAACACGATGCACAGCAGACCGCCATCGACACACTGCAAAGGATAAAGGAAGCGGAAATGGTACGGGTGAAATCCGTAGAGCGTAAGGAAGTGAGCCAAGAACCGCCCTTGCTCTATGATTTAACTACGTTGCAAAAGGAAGCGAATACGAAACTGAATCTCTCCGCAGACAAGACATTATCCATCGCACAAAAATTATACGAGGGTAAGCTAATCAGCTATCCCCGAACCGGAAGCCGTTACATATCACAAGACGTGTTCGAGGAAATCTCGGAACGTCTTGTTAATTTGGAACAGTACACCCGCTTTGCCGGGTATGCAGCCGGGATGAAAGGCAAAGCCTTAAATTCCCGTTCCGTGAATGATGGCAAGGTAACAGACCACCACGCCCTGATAGTAACGGAAAACCTGCCCGACAAGATGGAAGCTGACGAACAGGCAATCTATGAACTGATAGCCGGACGGATGTTGGAAGCCTTTTCTGAAAAATGCGTCAAAGATGTTACCAGTGTAACGCTGGAATGTGCAGGGGCACTTTTCACGGTCAAAGGGTCTGTAACCAAATCTGCCGGATGGCGTGCCGTATTCGCAGAAAAAGAGGACGGGGAAGATAACGCCACTTTGCCTGTCATGCAGGACGGAGATAGTTTACCGCTTTCCGGCATTGAACTACTGGAGAAACAGACCAAGCCCAAGCCGTTACACACGGAAAGCAGTTTGCTTTCTTCAATGGAAACGGCGGGTAAGGAACTGGAAAACGCAGAACTGAAAGCAAGCATGAAAGATATGGGTATCGGCACGCCCGCAACACGGGCAGCCATTATCGAAACGCTGTTTTCCCGCCAGTACATCATCCGGGAGAAAAAGAACCTTGTCCCGACCGAGAAAGGGCTTGCTGTTTACAACATCATCCGGGACAAGAAAATAGCGGACGTGGAAATGACGGGTATGTGGGAAAATACGCTTGCCAAAATAGAAAGCGGGGAAATGAACCCCGACACATTCCGCAAAGGTATTGAGGTGTACACAAGGCAAATCACAGCTGAACTTTTGGATGTCCGGCTTTCTCTCGCTTCGGGTAATGATTGTACCTGCCCGAAATGCAAGACCGGACGTATTTTATTTTATCCGAAAGTCGCCAAGTGTTCCAATGTGGACTGTTCCGTTACCATCTTCCGCAACAAGAGCGACAAGCAGCTAACGGACAAACAGATTACCGAACTGGTGACGACCGGGAAAACCGGGCTAATTAAAGGCTTTAAAAGCAAGAGCGGTAAAGTCTTTGACGCTTCACTCGCTTTTGACGAACAGTTTAATGTTACTTTCGTGTTTCCTGAAAAGAAAAGCAAGTCGAAGAAATAAGCTGGAAATCGTTATATTTGCCACAGAAACTTTCATTATAGATAGATTTATAATTGAAATTTTTGTGGTTGAAGCACCCGGAGGGACACCGGGTGCTTTTTTAATCATTCTCCTTTATACTGGTAGGTCAGGCAAACTACCTGATTGTCTATCACCCGATGTCCGGTCAGTTCCCACTTCGACCCGAAAGTCTTTCCTATGAACTTGATACCGTCCCCCAACATGACAGGGACAATATACAGCGTTATTTCGTCCAGCAGGGACGCTTCAATCAGCGAGGTTATAAACTTACCGCCGCCAATGACCTGAATATCCGTCTCCGAACTTGATTTAAGTTCATTGATAGCCCGTAAAGGCACATCGGTAAGAAAGGTAACATTATCTTTACGAGTAACATTGGTGTCGTAATGGGACACTACAAAAGTCTTTTTACTTTTATACGGCCATCCGCCCCAATTCCTGAAAATCATATTATAAGTATTCACCCCAGCAATAAAAACAGAGGGTATTTCATAGGCTGCCGAAATCTCTTTCTTTATATTTCCGGGCATCCAGTTTAAATCTCCATCTTTTCGGGCTATAAATCCATCAAGAGAGATTACAATACAGGTTTTCAAATGTTTCATAAGTTGGTATCTAACAGTTCATATTTGCAAACTGTTCGCCAGTACATCCAAAAAAGAAGCGTGAACCCACGCTATCCCGACACAGAGGCACTGGTATACCTAAAAGACAAGATAGGCAAGTCCACGCCGTATGCACATACAGCATGAAACATTGCGCTTTGGGTCTTGTCTTTTTTGAAAATTACCAGTTTTCTGTGTCAAGACGTTCTGCGAACGTTATGTTATATATAAAAGTGAAGTTCTTTAACTTCAACTATTATCGTCTAATATGAAACTGTTGCAAATATACAGAAAGTCCCGGATATTCCCGAATCGGAAAAAGAAAATCCTGCCTTATCTCACGACAAAACAGGATTGAAAGCCATTAGAAAAGAAAAAATTAATCGGTTTTCTCCCGGATTAACTTGTGTACATCCGTTGCACGGTAATAACATCTGCCATCCAGCATAAGGAAAGGGAGTATTCCCTTTTTCCGGTAACGAGTTAGTGTTCGGGGAGCTACTTTCAGAAGCAGGCACAAGTCCTGATTATCCAGTAGTTCTTCCCCGTCCAAACAATTACGTCCGTTTATCACTCGGTCTATCTTCTTATCCTGCATATCGAACCTATCCATAATACGTTCCATCCATGCGGTAAAATCGTCTTTGTCTATATACATAAGGCTATCTGATTAAATTGAACCAATCATAAAATAACTTTGGTTGGACGGGTCTTTGATGATAATATCCTTTTCTCGCATGAAGCGGATATAGCTTTTTGCGGTGCGTTCTTTCACGTCCAAAATCTGCTGTATCTGTTCGCACAAGTCTATGTAGGTGATGTGTTCCTGTCTGCCGAACACGTCACGGGCAACCCCGACCAATTCCTTTTCCTTGCGTTTCTCTTTTTCCTCACGGGTCTTTTCACCCCTGTAAAGGTGCATTCCGGCTGCTTTGTCCCACGAAAAGAGCATTAAAGGAACATCCAGCGGGCTGCCATCCCTTACTTTCAGGGCTTTTACCACAGACATAGCCGGGTCTTCGTCTTTCTCTATCGAAAGGATAGCAGCCGCTTTGCGTTGCAGTTCCGAGCCTAAATGCCCCCGGAGCTTTAAGCCATTGGGAATAAAATGCAGCACGCAAATGATGCAGGTTTTATATATTCCTGCCAGTCGATACAATTCATCTATGATTGCCACGCTTTCCGCTTCGTCATTGGCACACCGCACAAGGTCAGCAATACCGTCTATCACCACTAACTGAATGCCATCGTACTGGTAATAATATCTATCCATGCTCTGAACAATGGCGTGAAGTCTTTCTTTACGAGACATACCCGTAAGGCAGAAAGCCTTAAATTCATCAGGCTTGTCTGTTTGTTTCGCCCTTTTTATCAAGTTAGTTACATTCTTGAACAGTTGTACTTCCGATTGTTCCGTATCATAAAGCAGGACGGCTTTATGTTTGGTATTTTCGCTTACATTGATACCCAGCGTATCAACCTGAACATTTGCCGGGCGGATTGAACCCGCCACAAGTGCAGCCACATAATTACTTTTCCCTGTTCCCTCTCCGCCTGTGATGCAACACAAGTTTCCCTGTGTTCCCAGTGGAACGTCACCCGCCGAAATAATTTCCTGCGCTTTTGCCGGAGGATTATTAAAATCAATCTCACACGATTTAAGCATAGTCATTGTTTCATTATAGATTGTATCTAAGAAGTCGATAAATAGCTTGATAAAGTTTTCCCGGCTGTTGCCTGCCCGGAAATAATCGGAAATATCCTTTTCCGTTTTAGTTCCCTGTAAAGGCAGTAACAACCGTTTCACCCCGTATTCACAGAGTTGTTTCTCATGCTTCTTTGCGCTTTCTGTTCCGGTCGCATCCATATCATAAAGCAATATGATATGTTTAAACCGGAACGTAAGTTTATAGATGATATTCGGCGGGACGGTTACCGTTTCACTGTTGAAACAAATCGCATGAAATCCCTTTGCAGCCAGTGAAAGGACGTCTTTTTCTCCACCTGTTATAAACAGGGTGTCGCCTTTGCTGGGTAGTTGTTCCAGTCCGAAACAATAATTCTCGCCGATGTTACCGCCATACAGGAAACGTGTTCTTGAAAACGGTCTGTACAGTTTGATAAAGCGTTTGCTTTTATACCCATAAATGGGTTCTTCCTTAGTGGAAGTATAGGAAAACGGATTACCCTCTGAATTTTCACTTTGGAACTGGACGACCGAACAGACTTTATACTGTTCCAGTATTTCAGGGGTTATGCCGTACTGTTGCCAGTATTCCAGTTCGGAAGCGGTAAATTTCCTCTCCTTAAATGTGTACGGTCTGCCAGTACATTCTACTGGAACAGGCACAGGCTTTTCCTGTTCTTTAAATGGTTGGGGTAGAGGTATCGGATTACCCTCTGAAATCCCCAACGACAAATCCCGGTCAATAATCTGCAAAATCTTGATGAAGTCACCTGAATTGTTACAATCCAACCCTTTGAGCCTGCCCACGAAAAAGAAACAGTCACCGGAATAACTGTCATTCCCGAAATCTTTCAATTTATAGGTATTGCTCCGGCGGTCGAAATAGATGTTACAGGACGCTTTGCTGTCCTCATACAACGGATTAAGGAAGTTACGACCTACCCGCCATGTACCAGAAATGTAGTATTTGAACACGTTCAGACCGTTATTTGTCCTTTCTAAGATTTCGTCTTTCCTTAACATATAGCTTGTGGTTGGTTATCAGGTTACGCATACATTCGTCATTGCTCTTTATCAAACGGCTTTCCAGCAGCCGCTTAATCTCTCCGATTTTATAGAAATTGCGTCCCCTGATGGTAGAGTAAGCAATTTCTCCTTTGGAGCGGAGCCGTTGCAGGGTACGGTCACTTATTTTCAGGAAAGTACATACTTCGTAACTATCCACCCAAATATCATCTTCATTCTCCTTACAGTCGTCCTGACGAGAAAATACATAATTGGCAATCACATTAATCTTTGCCATCAATTCCTTAAAGGCTTTTGTTTCTACGGTTATTACATCCATAATTATACTATAATTGTTTGGATGCAAAGGTGCAGGCTTTTCATAACCTAAACTTACAACCTATTTCCAAGTTGGAAGATTTATTTTTTGAGGTAAAATATAGGAAAACAGGGATAATAATAGGCTTTTGGATAGAATTATACCTTTAAAAACAGGAGATACAAAAACAACCAAGTTGGTAAGAACTTGGTTGTTTTTATTTATAGGTTATCATCTTCATCCATCTTTTTAAGCAGGCTTTTTATTAAGCTGTTTAGAAAAGAAGTCCGGTCTTTTTTTCGGTCTTTCATGGTTATGTAAGTTCGGTAATAGTCGCCTAAGTCGATTTGAAACGATGCTTCCATAAAAGTCATAATTTCTTTTATATCCGTTTGTCCGTTATTCAAGACACCCGCCGCATAGATAGCGTAGCCTAATTCTACGGCAGCTATTTTTGTTGCAGTCCACCGAAAAGGATGTTCCGGTAAAAAAGACCGACTTTTTGCGATGATTGCTTGCTTATCAACTCCATGTAACTTTTTATTCAGATAAATACAAAGCATATCATTCGCTAATATTTGTGCTGCTTTGTGGTCGTAACAAGTAGAAAATTCCGGGTCACGGTCATAAGGCACACAATTTGGACACAGCTTAAAATCAATATGCCCCCGTACAAAATAATGACTATCTAAGTGGGTTGCTTTAGAACGGTAATATTGGTAAAAATCCAAATTACTTTCAAAATAGGAAGTCAATTCATCCAATCTGTCGTTATAATACTTTTTTAAGACTTCAATACTTCCATGTGGCTTTCGCATTTCGGTATTGTAAATCTCTGTAAAGTATAATAATCTACTCAATACTTCCGGTTTGATGTGTTTGAAGAAATAAATTTCTTCTTCCTTGCTACTGAAAGGATGATTGACAATATATGTCCTCAAATCTTCGAGTGACCGTTGCAGGAACTCTACGACATCGAGAACTGCCTCTATTGAAATATTCCAGTTATCAACATCTATTTTTTCATAGATAGCACAGTCTATGTTTCTTATAAATTCTTCAAAATCAATTTCATTGTTCATGTTATAACGGTTGTCTTAATGCCGAAAAATGTATCTTTATTCTGACTTTTGTAAAAGGCAGAATGCCGGAAATGTTAGAAACAAACATTTCCAGCACCAAGCCTTTTTGCGATAAAGTTAGATTAGGACTTTTGTCCTATTATTATTTTGTAGCCGGAAACCAGCTTCGTGTATTATTGGCAATCCTTACTAACATCAACATTACCGGAACTTCAACCAGCACACCCACTACCGTAGCCAATGCAGCCCCGGATTGTAAACCAAAAAGAGAAATAGCCACAGCAACCGCCAATTCAAAGAAATTACTTGCCCCAATCATTCCGGCAGGTGCAGCAACATCATGGGGTAATTTCCACCATTTTGCCCATCCGTAAGCAACGAAGAATATCAGAACCGTTTGCAATACAAGCGGAACTGCAATCAATAAGATATGCAGGGGATTGTTCAATATCGTTTCTCCCTGAAATGAAAACAGGATAATAAGCGTTAAGAGCAGTCCACCTACCGTATAATTATCAAATTTCTTAATAAATACATTATTGAAATAGTCCACTCCTTTGCGACGAATAACCATTATACGGGTAATAACCCCGGCAGCAAGTGGTATCACAACAAATAATACTACGGATAACAACAGGGTGTCCCACGGAATAGATACGCCGCCAACCCCTAAAAGGAAAGCTACAATAGGCGCAAATGCTACTAATATGATTAAATCGTTTACCGCAACCTGTACCAGCGTGTAAGCGGCATCGCCTTTCGTTAAGTAACTCCACACAAATACCATCGCCGTGCAGGGTGCAGCCCCTAATAATACCGCCCCAGCTAAATATTCTTCGGCTAACCCGGCAGGTATAAAGGTTTTGAAAACCACATAGAAGAATAAATAAGCTATTCCGAACATGGTAAACGGTTTTATCAGCCAATTTGTAACGCACGTAACTATTATTCCTTTCGGACGCCTGCCTACATTCTTAACGCTTTGAAAATCCACTTTTAGCATCATCGGATAAATCATCAACCAAATCAGGATAGCCACAGGTATAGACACATTGGCATATTCAAATTTGCTTAATGTTTGCGGAATTGCCGGAAGCCATTGTCCCACAGCAATTCCAATAATGATGCACAAGGCAACCCAGATAGTCAGGTATTTTTCAAAAAATCCAATTCCTTGTTTCTTTTCCATAACAACAACTATTTAGCTTAATTGTGGTTTTAATTCGTTCAGGTAGAAGTCATAGAAACGGGCTTTTATTTCATCCCGTACCCGATGAAATTCACTGTTTATAAACTCCGGCGTTCCGGTTGCTTCTGATGGGTCGTCAAATCCTATATGCAGTCTGTTTCTTACTTTACCCGTAAACATCGGGCAGCTTTCGTTTGCCCCACCGCAGACCGTAATAACATAGTCCCATTCCTGCCCTGTATATAGGTTTACACTTATAGGGGTATGGTGGGTTAAATCTATACCCATTTCATCCATAACCTTTACCGCCATCGGATTGACCTTTTCAGCAGGTTTTGTTCCTGCTGAAAAGACATTCAGTTTATTGTCAAATGATTGCAAAAAGGCATGTGCCATTTGACTGCGACAGCTATTCCCTGTACAAAGAATTAAAATTTTCATGTTTTTAATTATTTTTCCAAGCTATTAGGGCAGCATTTCCCTTTGACAATTCTTCTACTTTCTTAATCCAAATTAATTCATTTTGCGCCTTTGCCCGCAAGAAAGAATTTTCGGTGTCAGTTAATGACAGGCAAGCATTTACAACCCACCATTTATTATTAATCCCGGCACGTTGTAAATCCATTTGCAAACGTTCGGCTTCAAATACGGGTGTTGCTTCGGGCAGGGTCACAATAACGACTTCTGTTTCCTGCTGATTTCTTAAACGTGGTAACAGTTTTCTTACCGAAGCGGGAGTATCGCCATGTGTACGTTGCACTTCTTTATGGTAACTTTCCGTTGCATCCAGCAATAACAAAGTGTGTCCAGTAGGTGCGGTATCAATTACAACGACTTCATTTTCCGCTTTATCGACAATTTCAGCGAAAGCCCGGAATACTGCGATTTCCTGCGTACACGGTGAACGTAAATCTTCCTCTATATATTCCATATCTTCGGCAGTCATTGTTTCCGCAGCTTTACTACGAACCTCGTTTTTATAGGCTTCCAATACTTCCGCTTCATCAATACGGCTTACTGTAATGCCCGCCTGAACAGCAAGGTTATAATTCAGATGGTTTGCCGGGTCGGTGGTGGTAAGATGTACCTTTGCGCCCAGTTTTGTTAATTTCAGGGCTATTTCAGTGGCTAAAGTGGTTTTTCCCACGCCGCCTTTTCCCATAGTAAAAACAACCCTTTTCCCTGACTGATAAAGGTCGTTTACCAGTTCATCTAACCCTTTGGCATCGGTAATCCGCTGATAATTCGCATCATTTGTTAAATTATCATCGTGAAGCATCCGGCGGATATTCGCAATATTAGATAAATTGTATGACCGTAAAGGAACATAATAAGACGGATATGCCAGCAATTCCGTAGGGGTCTGTTTCAGGGCGTTTTGCTGTCTGTCATATATTTGTTTCGATACGCTGTCGGCTTCATCTAATTGCAGCAGAAGCCCGTTAATTACCAATAGCTGGTTTTTAATTCCCAGTAATTGCAATTCGTGTGAAGAACGTGCGGCTTCTTTTAATGGTGCGATTTCGGGACGACTAACCAACACTAAGCGGGTTGCGTTTGCATCCGAAAGTGTTTCTACTGCCTGCTTATAGATACCTTTCCGTTCTTCTAAACCGGATAATTGACCTAAGCAAGATGCACCGTGCGTACTTTCACTGATAAACGTACTCCACGCTGATGGCAGTTGTAACATTCGTAACGTGTGTCCCGTAGGGGCTGTATCAAAGATGATATGGTCGTATTCCTTTGCTTTATTAGCATCCGTGATAAAATCGGAAAACTGGTTAAAAGCCGCAATTTCTACCGTGCAAGAGCCTGAAAGTTGTTCTTCCATATTCTGAATAACACTTTCGGGCAGTTGTCCCCGGAAAGGAGCGATAACGCTTTCCCTGTATTCGGCTGCGGCTTGTTCCGGGTCGAGATTAACGACTGTTAAGCCGGGGACTTCTTGAATATCCGTGCCGTGTCCGTTCAGTGTTTGATTAAACACGTCTTGCAAGTTGGAAGCCGGGTCTGTACTGATAAGAAGTATTTTCTTTCCATTATCTGCCAAACCTACCGCAGTAGCACAGGCAATAGAAGTTTTTCCTACACCGCCCTTTCCGGTAAAGAAAAGGTATTTTGTCAAATCTATATCTGATAAATTAAATGTTTTCATTTTTATATAATTAGCTGGTGAATACTCATTTTACTGGCATAAAATCCAAATTGATACCTGTCCATTCACTCATTTGTTTGGTGGTAGGATAGGTTTGTGAAACAGCGATTTCTCCGTCCACTAAAGTAATTGGCAAAGCATCCGCCCCATGTTTTTGCAGATACTCATTTACCGTTTTATTACTTACGTACACTTGCGGTTCATCACGTAAATTGTGGCGGGTAACGATGATACCCTGTTTTTTCAATGTTTCAATAACCACTGCAATACGCATTAATTCCGGGTCGATATTTGTCCCACAAAGACCCGTAGGGCAACACATTGCCGGGTCGAAAATTTCTATCTTTTTCATACTGTTTTTATTTAAAATGATACTCTATGTTTATTTATAGATAAAAGACTACTGCATAATAAATTCCTACCGCAATAAAGAGGATGGCAACTATTTTACGAAACCATTTCTCGAATATTTGCATCCGGTTATAAAACTTACCCAGTCCGGCAACACTGTACGCTAAAATCCATGCAACAAGGATTACGGGCAATCCCGTAGCAATAGCGTAAATTACAGGTAAGAGATACCCGCCCGTTTCTGCTGCTGACAAGGGCATAAGCATACCGAAATAAAACACTCCACTGGTAGGACAAAAAGCAAGGGCGAATAAAATACCCAATAGCATAGCCCCCCAACCGCCTTTAGTCCTCTTTTTCAAACTTTCACCGCCGATATTGATTTTCGGCAAATTGAGTTTTATTATATCGAGCATAAATATTCCAATGATGATTAACGCCGGAGCAATCAGCATTTCCCCGTATTTGCTTACAGCTTTTTGAACCATAAACATACTTGCCCCCTCACGGAGAATAGGAATAAGGATAAAGCCAAGAACTGTATAGCTTACTATTCTGCCGAAAGTATAAAGCAATCCGTTTATAAATATTCGGTGACGGTTTTCTATGTCCTTGCTAATAAATCCTATTGCCGTTATGTTGGTCGCTAACGGGCATGGGCTGACTGCCGTTAAAATCCCCAATATAAAAGCTGTAATAGCAGGAATAGAACTGTTATCTAATAGCGATTGAAGAAAATCCATCTTACAACTGTTTTAACAATTCGTCAATCTTGCTTTTAATTCCCTCTTTAAACTTGTCCGGTGCATTTTTCGCATTGGAAAAACTAAACTCGGTCATGTTGTTTACATTCTCTTTGCCGTCTTTCCAGCCGTTTACGAACAAAGACGACCATGTAACTTCGTACTTGTCTGCAATCGCTTCATTTTCTTTCTTTGAAATATCTATCACTTTGTAGATAATTTTACCGTCTGCTTTTTCTTTTGAATAAAGGCTATCCAAAAGGGCTACTGTATTTGCTTCTATCGCCCGGCAAGTGATACACCGTTGCGCTCCATGAAAATAAAGAACTTCTATGCGGTTAGTCTGTATTTCTTCCGCTTGGTTTTCTCCGGTCTTTTTCTTTGAACCATTACCACAGGAAACTAAGACCAGCGTTGCAATCAGTAGATAAAATAATTTTCTCATAGTTCATTTTTATTTTGTTATTAACTCTTTCACTTCTGCAAGAGATAACTTTTTTCCGGCTGATACGACTTTCTCGTCAATCACCAAAGCCGGAAGCCCTAAAATGTTATACTCCATGATTTTCAATAAATCTTCCTCTTTGATAAGGGTTGCATCGCAACCTAATTCTGAAATAGCTTGTTTGGTGGTTTCGTACAAGGCTTTACAGCTTGAACACCCAGTTCCTAATACTTTAATTTCCATTATCATTCTACTTTAAAGTTAATATAATAATCGTAATTCGTAGAACTACGAACATTAATTCCAAAAAAAAGGTACTGCTATTCACAGCACGATGTACCTTTACATTTGCAATCCCCTAAAAAAGCTGCAAACAATTTTCGGGCAAGTTCCCAATTCTCACGATTTATACAATACCGGACTTTTGGCGTTTCTATTTCTCCCTGAATTAGCCCTGCTTCTTTCAGTTCTTTCAAATGCTGCGAAACGGTTGCTTTAGCGATAGGCAGTTCTTCGTGAATATCACCGAAGAAGCAACTATCTTGTTTTGCCAAAAAAGCAAGAATAGCCATTCGTGCCGGATGCCCCATTGCTTTGGCAAAACGAGCAATCTGTTCCTGCTCTGCTGTGTACTGTTTCTCTTTCACTTCAATTCTCCTTTCTTATTTGTTGTTCGCAAAACTACGAACAATATTTTTAATAGCCAAATTTTACGGCATATTTTTTTCGGATAGGTGCAAGGTGCAAGTATATATCTATATATATAGCTTGCACCTTGCACCTAAGTTGAAATATTAATAATCAAACACTTGCATAATTCAAAACGAATGCGTATTTTTGAACCCAAGATAAATGGAGACAGACATCTGCCAAAAGCAGACAGAAACGCATAAAAAAGTCAGTGTCCAAATCGTACCCCCTTAAAAGGGTAAAGATAGATAAAATATTGATATTTAGGACTGTGAACCGGATGGGTTAAAGACCCAGGCGGATCACTGAAAACAAAAGAAAAATCAAGCAAATCCCTGATAATCAGATATTGTCAGGGATTTATTTTTTTCTGGCAGGTAGCAGAAAATAGTCGAAAGGGATCACCCCGAAAAATTGTGGAGCTATGCATATATATTTTTGAGTCTAAATAAAAAGTATGATATATTGTTCACCCCTCTAAGCTGTGCTCTAAAAGCTTTAATTTTA